>CAVBOO010000196.1:0-2817 GCA_963597045.1 bacterium
CCTACATGGATGCCGGCGATCTTGTTCCCGATGAGCTGATCATCAATATGGTCAAAGAGCGCATCCAAGCCGACGATGCGAAGAAGGGTGTCATCTTCGACGGCTTCCCTCGTACTGCCACCCAGGCTGTTGCCCTTGATTCCGAGCTTGCAGAGCTTGGCCAGCCTTTGCAGCACGCCGTCCTCGTCGACGTTAAGTCCGAGGTCATCGTCAAGCGCCTTACCTCGCGCCGTACTTGCCGTGATTGTGGTTACATCGGCACCGATGCGGACGCTTCTTGTCCCAAGTGCTCCGGTGAGATGTATCAGCGCGACGACGACAACGAGGCCACCGTCACCAATCGCCTGAATGTCTACGAAACCTCCACTGCGCCTTTGATCGATTATTATCGCGGCAAGGACCTTCTGGTCGCCATCGATGGTGATCGTCCCGTTGATGAGGTTTACGCCGACGTGGTTGCCGCACTTGGCCTGTAGTTAATTTCATAAACGTTTTCTGCATTGCTTACGCAAGGTAGATGAGCGCTTAGCCTTATTCGGGGGTCGACGTTCACGCGTTGGCCCCCGTTTGCATTTGTACGCTTGCCCGAGCATCGGGGGTGATTGGAATTTATATTCGGGTGAGCGGTAGCGACTTCGCCTGCGAGTTCCTTTTACCGAGGGATAACGGGTGCCCCGCATGTTTCAAATCTATTGCACGGTGCGCTATTGATACGATGAACGAGCTTCGCAAGCACATACATTAGCGAGAGGAGAGGTATGTCACAGTTGACCGAAATCCGCTGGCACGCACGAGCCGGCCAAGGTGCTGTTACTGCAGCAAAGCTTGTGGCTGACACTGCGTTGCTCCAGGGAAATTACATTCAGGCATGTCCTGAGTACGGTCCCGAGCGAACAGGTGCGCCCCTGAAGGCGTACACCCGCGTATCCGATGAGCCTATTCAGGTACGCAACAACATTCTGAATCCCGATATCGTCATCGTCATGGACGATACGCTGCTTTCCAGCATCGATGTCATCGAGGGTATCAAGGACGACGGCTTGGTCATCCTTAACACCACCATGAGCCCTGCCGAGGCTCGCGCCGCGATCAAGGCTCCCGAGCACGTGAAGGTTTACGTCCTTGATGCAACGGGCATCGCGCTTGCCACCATCGGCAAGGATATGCCTAACACTCCGCTTGTCGGTGCGCTTGCAAAAGTTACGGGCATGTTCCCGGCCGAGCTCGTTAAAAAGCGTTTCGAGCTTACCAACGGCAAGAAGTTCTCCCGCGACATGATCGAGCGCAATTTCGCCTCGGTTGATCGCGCTTACGAGGAGGTGCACGACTAATGGCTGAATTCGGGTACGAGAATTTCGAGCATTGGAAGCTCGAGGATTACCCCACTGGCTTCGTTTGCCCCGATGGCGGTACTTCCACCAATTGCTATACCGGCGGCTGGCGCTCCATGCGTCCCGTCTGGGATAAGGAAAAGTGCAAGAACTGCATGATCTGCTGGGCTTATTGCCCCGACGCCTCTATCGAGGTCGAAAACGGCGAGATGACCGGCATCGATTTGTTCCACTGCAAGGGCTGCGGCGTTTGCGTCACCGAGTGCAAGTTCGGCGCCCTGTCTTTGATCACCGAGGCTGAAGCTCAGGCACAGGAAAAGGAAGGGGAGTAGCATGGCTGAAAAGGAATACTTCTCCGCAACCGGCAATGCCATGGTCGCCGACGCTATGCGTCAGTGCGCCCCTGATGTCATGGCCGCATATCCCATCACCCCTCAGACCACCATCGTCGAGGCTTACGCCAAGTTCGTTGCCGACGGTCGCGTTCATACCGAGTATGTCCCCGTCGAGTCCGAGCATTCCGCGCTTTCCGCCTGCATCGGCGCTTCCGCTGCCGGCGCTCGCGTTGCAACCGCAACCAGCTCTCAGGGTCTGACCTACATGTACGAGGAACTGCACATCGCTTCCGGCATGCGTCTGCCCATCGTCATGGCCAACGCCAATCGTGCGATCTCCGCTCCCATCAACATTCACGGCGATCACTCCGACATCATGGGTATGCGCGACTCCGGCTGGGTCATGCTCTTCGCCGAGAATGCTCAGGAGGCCTACGACAACACGATCCTGGCCTTCAAAGTCGCTGAAGACCCCAACGTGCTTCTTCCCGTTTGCACCGCACTCGACGGCTTCGTCACCACGCATGCAATGGACGTTTGCTGCAAGGAAGACGACGAAACCGTCAAGGAATTCGTGGGCGACTACCACCCCGAGTTCCCCTTGCTCGACACCGACAACCCAACCGGTCAGGGCATGTTCGGTACCTTAGGTAACTACTACATGAAGACAAAGCTCATCGAGCGCCGCGCCAACCTTGCCGCGCTTGAGGCATTTGAATGCTACGGTGCCGAATGGGAGAAGATCACCGGCCGCCCCGTCAAGGCTCTTGACTGCTACGAAACCGATGACGCCGACTATATCGTCGTTGTTATCGGTTCCTGCGCGGGCAACGTTCGCCACAAGGTGAAGGAACTGCGCGCTCAGGGCAAGAAGGTCGGCTTGGTTCGTCCCCGTATCTTCCGTCCCTTCCCCGCCCAGCAGCTCGTTGAGGCTTGCAAAGGCGCAAAGGCCGTTGCCGTTCTTGATCGATCCGATTCTTTGGGCGCCGCTCATGGCCCCTTGGCGCTTGAGGTTCGTTCCGCTCTTCAGGCGGCTGGCGAGCCTGCCCTCATCAACGATTACATCGTTGGTCTGGGTGGCGCCGACGTCACGCTCGAGCATGTGCAGCAGGTGTTCGACCAGCTCGAGCAGCTCGTCGAAGGCACTTACG
>CAVBOO010000197.1:0-2808 GCA_963597045.1 bacterium
AGCTTGGCCGAAAGCACGCAGATCCAAAACGAGGTTGCTAAAGAGCTTGGCCTTGAAAGTCTTGACGCTTACAAGATCAACGTGGAAAGCTCCACCACTTCGCGCATCATCTCCATCGGCGTTACCGGTCAAAGCCCCGCTATGACGGCTGCCATCGCCGGCCAGCTGGTGGACACGCTTAACAGTGTTGCCAAAAGCGTCATGGACGTTAAGGCCATCAACGTGGTAAGCAAGCCCGAGGTTCCCACCGAGCCAAGCGGCCCTAGCCGCAAGCTCTATGTGCTGGTTGCCCTGCTTGCAGGCTTGTTCGTGGCAATCGCCATAATTGTGCTTAAAGACATGATCGATACGCGTGTTCGCGGCGAGGAGCAGGCGGTGGCTCTTGCCGGCATGCCGGTGGTGGGCCGTTTCTCGGCCGCCAAGGAGGGCAGCACATCCCTGCGCGATTCCAGGCGCAAGAGGAAAAAGAACCTGCTGCCCGATTTGAAGGTTGTCTCCAACGCGAGCATGCGCAACAGCGCAAGCGCCTTGTTCACCAACCTTCGCTTTATGGAAGTAGACAAGCATCTGGGCAACATCGTGGTTACCTCTTCGGTTCCCAACGAGGGTAAGAGCACTGTTGCCATCAGCCTGGCGGCTTCCATCGGCGCACTTGGCCATAAGTGCTTGTTGGTTGAGCTTGACATGCGTCATCGTTCGCTGGGCAGGGCTTTGAGCCTGCACCCCGAGTATGGCCTGGGCGCTGTGCTTCAGGGCGAATGCTCCGTTAAAGATGCCGTTGCTTCTACCAGCTTGGACAATGTGGACTTTTTGGATGCTGAGCCGAGCATCACCATCCCCGAGAGCGTGCTTGACACCAAGGGCTTTGCCTCCTTGATGGAAGAGCTTGCGCGCGATTACGCCTACGTGGTGTACGACACGCCTCCGCTGGCTGCTTTCCCCGATGCGGCGGTTGCTGCAAGCAAAGCCGATGGTGTTTTGCTGGTGGTGCGCGATGGCTTCACGCATCAGCGCGACTTAGCTTATGCTTGCGAGGCTTTGAATGTGAGCTCTGCTCATAAGCTTGGTGTGGTTATTAACGGGCAGAATGCCAAATCGGTTGGCGCCTACAGCTACACCTACGCTTACACCTATCGCGAGGTTCAGGTTCCGGCGGGCGAGGCTAAGGCTCAGGCTGCCGAGGCAGGCGCCGCCGGGGTTGCTGAGGTCTCGGGTTCTACTGGAGCCCAGGTGGCTGCTGCCGATAAGCCTAACGCTGCAGCCAAGCTCTCTGCCGGCGGGGAGGCGTAAGGCCCCATGCACGACGAGCACTGCCATATATTGTGGGGCGTTGACGACGGGGCCAAAACCCGTGAGGAAACGCTAGCCATGCTTGGGGCTGCCAAGCAAGCGGGCGTTACCAGCATCATCTGCACTCCGCATATGCGCTGGGACGATTTCAATCAGGAATTGGTGAAGCAGCATTTCGCTGACTTTCGCCAGCTTGCCGCCGAAGAGGGCGTGAGCGCCCGCCTTGGTTACGAGGTGTTCTATAACCGCCTAATGCTCAAGGGAATTGATGCTGCCCTCAACTTTGCGGTTGATGGTGATATTAAGCTTGCTGGCGCGGCCGGCAGCACGCCCACTGCTCGTAATAGCATTCTGATTGAATTCAACGCAGGCCACTCGATGGAGCAGGGTTGGGAGTCCACCTTGCACACTTTGCAATCCAAGTACGGCTTTGAGGTGACGATGGCGCACCCCGAGCGTTACACCAATGTGCTCGACGATTACGAGCTGCTTTACTCCGTTCGCAACATGGGCGTGCGCATGCAGATAAGCGCCTGCGATCTGCTTGGCGGCTTTTTCGACAAAACCACCAAGTGCGCCAAGTGGATGCTCAAAGAGGGCCTGTGCAGCGCCCTGGTAAGCGACGCGCATTGTGTTAAGGATTACCAAAACTTCGCACGTGTGCTTAACAAGTACGGTCACCTGGTCAATGCCGGTTAGGAGGTGCGGTAATGCCAGTAGTAGAAGCTATTAGAACGTCCGAAGCCATTGCCCCCCCCGAAGAGGGCACTGCCGTCATGCCTGAGCTTGATGCCAACATGGCAAGCAAGACCTTCCGTAGCGGCGTTGTGTATCATTTCGACCGCGAGGAGCGCAGGCGCGCGGGCAAAAAGCGCATCGAGGAGCTTCGCGAAGAAGTGGGTACCGAGCCTTTGCAAGGCTTTGAAGCGCGTCCTGTATTCAGATTCTTCAAGCGCGCGTTCGACATCGTGTTCAGCGGTGTGGTGCTTATTTGCTTTTGCTGGCTGTTTGCGCTCATTGCCGTGCTGGTGAAGCTTGACGACCCTAAAGGTCCGGTGTTTTTCAGGCAGCGCCGCGTAGGCAAAAACGGCAAGGAATTTACGATGCTCAAGTTCCGTACCATGTGCGTTGACGCCGAGGATCGCCTGGCCGAGCTTATGGCCTTAAACGAGAAAACAGGCCCGGTGTTCAAGATTGCCGAGGATCCCAGGATAACGCATGTGGGCAAGTGGCTGCGCAAGCTTAGCTTGGACGAACTCCCCCAGTTCATCAATGTGTTGCTGGGGCATATGTCGGTTGTGGGTCCGCGCCCTGCGCTGCCCAAAGAGGTTGCCACCTACAACGATTACCAAAGGCAAAGGCTTACGGTTAAGCCCGGCCTAACCTGCTACTGGCAAACCCGCCGCAATCGCGATTCCATCACTTTCGACGAATGGATTGCGCTGGATCTTCTATACGTGAAGAAAGGCTCGCCAAGCAGCGATCTCAAGTTGGTTATCCAGACGATCGGCGTGGTGC
>CAVBOO010000198.1:0-2797 GCA_963597045.1 bacterium
GAATATCGATGTGGTTGAATTCGAGTAGGCTGGGCGCAGATTCAAGGGATGCAGCTTCGGCTTCATCGGAAGCTTCGATAAAGCATGCCTTGGCATATGAGCTGCCCCCGAAATCGATCATGCGAACCGGCTGCGATTCATCCATTTCCAAACCAAGTACGTTCTGAAGCGCACTGAACAAAGGTTTGGAGCTAATTTCCTTCGATTTCTCAAGCGGAATGCAGGTGATCAAGGATTTTACCGGGCGGGTCATGCCTACGTACAAAAGACGCTGGGATTCCTCGGCCTCCTCGCGTTTAGCGCTTTCCTTAAGATGGAGAAGCATAGCCGCAGGATCGGTATTCGAATAGCCTGCGATATCGTCCTCCTTCTCAAGCGCATTGAGCAGGTTATTAAGTTTCCTGTTGAAAGTTTTGTTCGGAGACGCATACGGTCTCATGCAGGCGAAGCCTTTGCCGAGCTTTTGAACACCAGAGAAGCGCCCCGTGCCACCGTCCTTTATCTCCGCCAAGGCAACATGAGGGAATTGAAGGCCCTTGCTTGCATGAACCGTCATAATGCGAACAAACTCCGACGACGAGGTGCACAGCATGCCCGGCGCCTCTTTCGATCGATTCAAATGCTCTTCGAAATCGGCGGCCAGCTTAGGCAAACCTATCCCCTTTTCCAAATTCTCAATGATGCTGAGCGCCTTGAGGAAGTTTGCGGCAACGGCTTTTTTGCCCGCATCGCCGGCGTCTAAGAGGCTGGCCCAACCGGATTGCAGGAACAGGCGCCTTAGCGCATGCGAGGCTGATTTCATGGAGGCGCAGGCCTCAGCTTCCACGAGACAGCTCTGTACCATCTGGAATCGTCTCTGCTGCTGCTCGTTTAACCTGCAAACGCAGGATTCATCGGGATGCAGGAATCCTTGCGACAAGGGGATTCTGCTTTCATCAACGGATGAATGGCAGAGGGCCTCCAAGATCGCATCATCAAGATAAAAAGGTTCGCAGAGCAATATGGCGAGCAAGATGTCTGAAGATTTGGGGTTCGCAAACCACTTCAAAAGCGAAAGTGTGAGTTGGACCTCAATGGCCTTGGACAGCACCGATCCGCCCGAAATCATGCTTTGGAAGCCGTACTCGCGCAAAGCCGAAACATAAACCGAAGCAGAAGACATTGCACCGAGTAAGATCACCATCGATGAGGGAGATTCGCCTTCATCACGCAAGGCCGAGAAACGCTCAGCGATTGCCCTTGCCTGCGCTTGCCGATATTCAGCAGCACTTCCACGACATACGGCGAACTCGATACGTGGAAGCTTTTCGAACACCGGATCCGCATCCTTGTTCACCGCGCCCTTGGCTTCAAGATGCAAAAAGCGCGGCCCGAAGAACTCGTTTTGAGAGAAAATTTTGTCCACCAAAGCAAGAATGTCTGCGTGGCTTCTGAAGTTGTCTGGCAGCTCGACGAGCTCTAGTTGGGGATTAATCTGTGCGATTTCATCTCTTACATCGAAAAACACATCAACATCCGCCCCGCGGAATTTGTAGATGCTTTGCTGAGCATCGCCGACGAAGCAAAGGTTTGAGAAATCCTCTTTGCAGATACGGTTGATCAAATCCACTTGAACCCAGTTGGTATCTTGGAACTCGTCAACCATGACGAGCTTGAAATGGCCCCTGCACCATTCGGAGAGCTCAGGGTGAGCATCAAGCTGCTCGACGGTGAGCGCGATAAGGTCATCCGAATCAAGTTTGCTCTTGCCCTTGAGCCGACGATACTCCTCTTCAACCATCCTGGCGACGGAGAGCATAGCCAAGGACGTCCCTTCCTCGCATCTAAGACGAGCGCTGGCTACAAGCTTTACGTACTCTACTCGGTAATCATGCAGCTGCTCGCCGTCGGGTTGTTTAGCATGGAAATTCGCCCTCGGCAAAGGGATGGTCGTCAACATCTCCAAGAAGGCCTCAGCATCGAAGCCGGCATCCCCGAAATCGGAAACATCCTCTTTGAGGGCTTGCTCAAAAGCCCTTTGCACTTCTTCTAGTTGTACGATCAGTTTTTCTTCGGAGGCAGTGTGCTTCCAATAAGGAGCAAGCGAGAGATAAGCCTCGACAAGCTCAAGTGCTTTTTCGAGCATTTGAGAAGCGCTCAGATGCGACGAAACCTCAATAAGGGCATCGAATCCATCGGGCAGGCAATGAGTCAAGTCGATAAGCTTACGAACATCTGCTTCGATCGATTTGCCGCCATTACCATTGTCGAGCAAATCCTTGCTTGAGAGATAGGCTCCTAGATTGCCTTCTTCAGACTCGCGATAGCGATCGAAGATGCTCTCCAAGGCGTGCGAGAATTTGATTTGAGATTCTGATTCAGCCATCAGCTCGAAAGAGGGATCGATACCGAATTCAAGCGCATGCTCGCGCAACAGACGCGAGCACATGCCATGAATGGTTGATATCCATGCATCGTCAACCTTCAGGGCCTCATCGGTTAAGCCCTCCTCCAAGAGCTGCTGTTTTATGCGGCTTCGCAGCTCGGCTGCAGCCTTATTCGTGTAGGTGATCGCCATCAGCTCGTCAATGCCGCCAAGTGCTCGCTCGCCCTTTTCGTTAGGCAGAAGAGACCAAACTATACGCTGGGTTAGCGTGAAGGTCTTGCCCGAGCCCGCACCGGCGGCTACCACCAAAGGGCGATCCAGGGTGGTAACGACATGACGTTGACCAGGAGTGCACGTGCTTAAATCCATTTAACCTACCTTTTTCGGGCAGCTGATATCAGGGCAATATCGGCAAGGCGTTCCACTCGGATT
>CAVBOO010000199.1:0-2795 GCA_963597045.1 bacterium
AGGACCCATTTTCTACAACCTGGGAATCGTCACCCTAGGCAATATCGTCGGCGGGTCGATCCTGGTCGGCTTGCTCTACTGGATCGCCTTCGCCCGCGGCAAGAAGAACGATTAGCAAGAAGAACGATTAGCAAGAAGAACTGGTGGAAAGAAGCATCAAAAGGAACGGTCGAGGAAAGCAAGCTCAAGGAATTCAGCGCCGAGGTGGGATTTGCACAGCATCGATGCGCCTTGCCGATGGCCTTTCCAAATGAGCGGCATTTGATTAAACGGCGTTTGAAAAGATTACCCGTGTTTATGCACCTGAGCATGCATAATACACACAGAGAAATAGCCTTTTCAAGAGTGCCCCGGCTGGTGTCGGGCATTCTTGATTGAAAGAGCATTATTCGCGCACGAGAATAATGCCAGGGTATCGAGGATGAAGAGGTTCAAGGAGGATCGGCCTTATGACTAAGCTATCTATCGCACCAAGCTCTCATGCTGACAAGCAGATAACCGACTACCTGGAACGCTACGAAAAGCGCGTCTCCGCAACGCCTCCAGGCATGTGCCCGATCGCGGTGCAGCTGAACCTGCTGGAGGCAGGCGGCTCGCAGACCTGCGGAAAGTGCGTGCCTTGTCGCGATGGCATTCCTCAGCTTGTCAACCTGTTGCGCCAGGTGCGCGACTGCAAGGCCGGTCCCGAGACGCTTGAGAAAATTCGCAGCCTGGCTACCGTCGTACGCGATTCCTCCGACTGCGCCGTTGGCTACGAAGCCGGCAACGTGGTTTTGGAGGGCTTGGATTCCTTCGCCGATGAATATGCCAGCCATATTCAGGAAGGCAGCTGCCTCTCCGACGTTTCGCAGAAGCTTCCCTGCGAGGCTCTTTGCCCTGCACACGTTGACGTTCCCGGCTACATCGCCCTGGTTTCCGAGGGCCGCTACGCCGAGGCCGTGCAGCTTATCCGTAAGGACAATCCCTTCCCGACCATGTGCGCGCTCGTTTGCGAGCATCCCTGCGAGGTGCGTTGCCGCCGTCAGCTCATCGATGCTCCGGTGAACATCCGCGGCATCAAGCGCTTCGCGGTCGACATGGCGCCTGCCGATACCGTTCCCGTGCCCAAGCGCCTGCCCGACACCGGTCGTCATATCGCCGTCGTCGGTGCCGGCCCCTCCGGCCTTACCTGCGCCTACTACCTGGCGTTGATGGGCCACAAGGTAACCGTTTACGAAGGTCGCTCCAAGATGGGCGGCATGACGCGCTACGGCATCCCCGCTTATCGTTTCCCCCGCGAGCTTCTTGATCGTGACATCCGTGCGGTTCTTTCCGTCGGCAACATCGACGTGAAGATGAACACCCAGCTTGCCAAGGAAGACGAGGCGCGTATCATCGCCGAGCACGATGCTGTTTACGTGGCTGTGGGCGCGCAGGTCGGCAAAACCCTGAAGCTCGACGGCGTCGAGGCCGAAGGCGTCATGTCGGCGGTCGACTTGCTCGGCAAGATCGGCGACGACCAGTATCCCGATTTCACGGGCAAGAAGGTTGCCGTCATCGGCGGCGGCAACGTGGCGATGGACTGCTGCCGCACTTCGGTTCGCCTGGGCGCATCTGAGGTTACCTGCGTGTATCGTCGCCGCATCGAGGATATGACCGCGCTCTATTCCGAAATCGAGTCGGCCATGCAGGAAGGCGTCGAGATGATGACGCTTGCCGCCCCCGAGCGCATCGAGGTCGACGAGAACGGTCATTGCACGGCCCTTATCGCTCAGCCTCAGTACATCAGCGCAGTCAAGCGCGGACGTCCCGCACCTGCTAAGGCCGACAAGCCCGAGGTGCGCATCGAGGCCGACATCGTCCTCATCGCGGTTGGCCAGGACATCATGTCTACCCATTACGGCATGCCCGTTTCTTCCCGTAAGCCCTACAAGGCCGATGAGTTCCTTAAGGCCGAGGGCTTTGACAACGTCTTCGTCGGCGGCGACTGCCAAACCGGCCCCGCCACCGTTATCAAGGCTATCGGCGCCGGCAAGGTTGCCGCTCGCAACATCGACGAGTTCCTGGGTTATCATCACAAGCTCGATTGCGGAGTGACCGCTCCCGCTCCTCGTGCAAACGATCGCCAGGCTTACGGCCGCGTCAACATCGCCGAGCGTCCCGCCCGTGAGCGCAAGCATGATTTCGAGGGCGTCGAAATCGAGATGAGCCTCGAAGAGGCGATGCAGGAATCCAGGCGTTGCCTGCGTTGCGATCATTACGGCTGCGGCGTGCTGCAGGACGGCAGGCATCAGTATGTCTAATCCTTCTTTTTGCAGGTTTTCCATCGATGGCAAAGAGGTCAACGCCCCGGCGGGTATGACCATCTTGGCTGCTGCGCACATGGCCGGCATAAAGATTCCCACGCTGTGCTACCTTGCCGGCATCAACGAGATCGGCAGCTGCCGAATTTGCGTGGTCGAGCTTGAAGGGCGCTCGGAGCTGCTCGCGGCCTGCAACACCCCGGTCGAGGACGGCATGGTCATCAGCACCAATTCCCAGCGCGTCATCGAGTCGCGCCGCGCGGCCTTGTCGCTCATCCTCACCGAGCACAATTTGGATAGCACGCATTACTGCTTCAGTTGCAAGAAGAACGGCGCCTGTGAGCTGCAGGCCCTTTGCCGCGAATACGATGTCACCGAATCCTTCGGCGGCGCTAAGCAGGACCTGCAGCCGGTGCTCGATGGCAACCCCTTCATTTCGTATGATCCCAATCTTTGCATCCACTGCCAGCGCTGCGTGGCCGTTTGCAACAACTGCGCTGGAAACCATACGCT
>CAVBOO010000200.1:0-2790 GCA_963597045.1 bacterium
GGACAAGGCCATCCTTGATTTCAAAGCTCATGACCTGCGCGATTGGACGCATGACAAGCATCGCACCACCGACGATGAGCCTTACGGCGGCGGTCAGGGCCTGGTGATGAAATGCGATCCTATCTTCGAGGCAACCGATGAGCTTTTCGCTCAGGCGGAGCAAAAGCCTTACGTCATCTTCCTTTCGCCGACCGGCCAGTGCTTCGATGAGGCGATGACTTTGGAGCTGGCCGAAAAGGATCATCTGTTCTTTATTTGCGGGCACTACGAGGGCATTGACGAGCGCGCCTACGCGCTGGCCGACAAGGTCATCAGCATCGGCGATTACGTGCTTACAAGCGGCGAGCTTGCCTCGATGGTCGTCATCGACGCGGTCGTGCGCAGGCTTGATGGCGTGCTGGGAGACGAGGGGAGTGCCGTGGACGAGAGCTTCTATGATGGCCTGCTCGAATATCCCCAGTACACACGTCCTGCGAATTTCCGTGGCATGGAGGTGCCCGAGGTGCTTCTTTCAGGGCACCATGCGAAGATCGAGCAGTGGCGCCACCTCCAAAGCCTCGAGCGCACCTATCGCCTGCGTCCCGATCTTCTGCTTGACGCTCCTTTGTCCAAGGAGGACAAGTCCTTCATCGATTCTTTGCGTGCGGCCGACGAAGATAGACGCTAGGGCTCATTTAGGTATCTTTTTGCGTGCGGAGCGCATTTCGCGGTAGGAGCGTTTATCCACAGGCCGAGTGCATTTCCGGTCGTTTTTCGTGCGTTGTGCGTGGATATTGCCTAGCACGCTGCCATCGTGCTTTTTGGGGTCTGTCAAAAAGGCTATTATTATCAAACTGCATTCATTTCTCGCCGAAGGGATTACTGCATGAACTCCGGATCTCATGCGCAAGAGCAAAAGCCTGGAATCATCAGGAGCTTTATTGGCTTCGTGGTGATGATCGCCATCGTTTTGGTGGCATCTTGGGGATTGCGCACCTACGTGATCGAGCCCTTCCAGGTTCCCTCATCGTCGATGGAGCCTACAATTCAGGGTCACGATGCCAGTGCGGGAGTGTCCGAGGTAAAGGATATGGTCTTCGCCGAGAAGCTTTCGTATCGCTTCGGCACGCCGCAGCGCGGCGATATCGTCACTTTTTACGATCCTGAAACCCCGTCTCGCGTGCTCATCAAGCGCGTCATCGCCACGGGTGGTCAAACCGTCAACCTGGTTAAGGACTACACCGATTCCTCGGGCGACGATCATTACGTTGTCTACGTCGACGGCGTCAAGCTCGACGAGCCCTATGTCGCTCGCGGCTCCGACGGGAATATCGCTTCCTCTTCGCCTTTGATGTCGGCAAACGGCACGGAAATCTCGTATCCCTACACGGTTCCGGACGACTGCGTGTGGGTGATGGGCGACAACCGCGAGAACTCCGCCGATTCACGTTACTTCGGCGCCGTCAAAACCAGTAGCGTCTTCGGTCATGCCATTGCTATTTATTGGCCGCTGCAAGATGTCGGCTTGCTTTAAAATATAGAGTTCCATTGATTTTGGAACGCAATCAACTTCCAATCGCTTTGCTAAGAAGAAGGGACAACGATGAGCTCCACACCATCGAGTGATGTGCTGTCGTTCCAGGACATGATCCTGACGCTGCAGCATTATTGGGCAGATCAGGGCTGCGTGGTCATGCAGCCTTACGACAACGAGGTGGGTGCGGGCACGTTCCATACCGCAACGACTCTTCGTTCCTTGGGCCCTGACACCTGGCGCGCCGCCTACGTGCAGCCCTGCCGCCGCCCGGCTGATGGCCGCTACGGCGAGAACCCTAATCGCATGCAGCACTATTACCAGTTCCAGGTGATCATGAAGCCTTCGCCTGACAACATCCAGGATCTTTATCTGGGCTCCCTGCGTGCCATCGGCATCAACCCCGAAGAGCATGACGTCCGCTTCGTCGAGGACGACTGGGAAAGCCCGACGCTCGGTGCCTGGGGCCTGGGCTGGGAAGTTTGGCTTAACGGCATGGAGGTGACTCAGTTCACCTATTTCCAGCAGGTCGGCGGTTTTGAGTGCGACCCTGTTCCTTCCGAGGTCACCTACGGCGCTGAGCGCCTGGCCATGTACATTCAGGGCGTCGATTCGGTCTACGACCTGGTGTGGTCTCGCGGGGCTGATGGCACCGTGTTCACCTATGGCGATGTCTTCCTCGAAAACGAGCGCGAGTTCTCCGCTTACAACTTCGAGGTGGCAGACACCGATCTTCTTTTCGGCGAGTTCGACCGCTACGAGGCCGAGTGCAACCGCGTCCTTGAAGCCGGTTTGCCCTTGCCCGCTTACGACTACGTTCTCAAGTGCTCGCATGCCTTCAACTTGCTTGACGCACGAGGCGTCATCAGCGCCACCGAGCGTATGGGCTACATCCTGCGCGTACGCACTTTAGCAAAAGCGTGCTGTGCTTCCTATCTGGAGCATGTCGTCGGCATCGAGGCAAAGGAAGGCGAGTAGGATATGACGTGCAAAACTCTCGCATTTGAAATCGGCGTCGAGGAAATCCCTGCCTTCGACCTGAATTCCGCGATCAAGCAGCTTAAGACGCTTGCTCCCAAGCTTTTGGATGAGGCGGGCATTCCCCATGGTGAAATCCAGGTTGCCGATTCGCCCCGTCGTTTGATTCTTGTGGTGAAGGATGTCCCCGAGGCCACCGAGGCCACCGAGGAACTTTTCAAGGGGCCCAGCGCCAAGATCGCCTTTGATGAAGAGGGCAATCCCACCAAGGCCGCCGTCGGATTCGCGCGTGGCAAGGG
>CAVBOO010000201.1:0-2752 GCA_963597045.1 bacterium
GCTGCAAGGGCACGCTCGCGCGCCTCCGCCTTCTCACGCTCAACACGCTCGCGCTCGCGCTCGATCTGCGACGCAAGGCTCTCAAACGGGGAAGAGGATATCTTGCGCTTCGGTTTCTCGGCATCCTCCTTTGACTTCGCCTCTTCGCGGCGGGCGCGCTCCGCCTCACGGGCTTCGCGCTCCTTTTCCATGGCAGCGCGACGCTCAGCCTTTTCCTCTGCCTTGCGCTCTTCTTCCTTGGCCCTGGATTCGGCGAGCTTCTTCGCTTCCTCGTCCTCAAGCTTGCCGGCACGCTGCTTTATCTCGGGCTCAAGGCTCTTGCGTACCTTCTGCACGTAGGCGTCTTGGAGAATGCTGGCATGGCTCTTGGCGGGGATCTTCATCTCCGCCAACCGATCGAGCAGCTCCTTGCTGGTCATATCAAATTCTTTTGCCAATTCATGTACTCGCATGCCAGGCATATGGTTCTCCCGTCTACTTATCCTCGTTCGAGAGCGCAGAGCGCAGCTGCTGGGCGATGCGCTCGCAATCATCTTCTGTCAACTTCGTTCTGAGCGCCGAATCGAGGCGCTTGGTTTTCATGGCCTTCTCAAGACAGGCTACGCTGCATAGGTAGGCCCCCCTACCGTTCATACGGCCGGTTGGGTCGTAGGCAACTTCGCCCTGCGGCGTGCGAACAACGCGAAGCAGTGCGTTCTTCGAACTCACACCCCGGCATACCACACAGGTACGCTGACGCGTTTTTCCGGCCACGTTCGCCAAGCCTACTCCCCTTCCTCCAAAGCAGCATGGATGCCGCAGTAGCGATAGCCAGGGCGCGCATGGTTGCGGCAGCGGAAGCCCTCTTCGTTGGTGTAGGCGCAAAGCCCGTCCTCGGGTTCACCCTCGGGCTCGTCGTCGATCAAGGAGCTTTCCGCAACAAGCGGCTCGCCTGCGAAGGATGCCGACTTGATGTCGATATGCCAACCAGTGAGTCGAGCAGCCAAGCGGGCGTTCTGGCCCTCTTTGCCGATAGCCAGCGAAAGCTGGTCATCGGGGACGATCACGGTTGCGTAATTGTTCTCCTCGTCGATGTCGACTCGGGTAACACGGGCAGGAGAGAGGGCGTTCGCCACGTAGATGCTGGGGTCTTCGTTCCACTGGATCACATCGACGCGCTCGTTGCGAAGGCCCTCAACCACCATGCGCACACGGGACCCCTTCGGGCCGACGCAAGCGCCCACCGGATCAAGGTTGGACTCGCGCGAGGAAACAGCAACCTTGGAGCGCTCGCCGGGCTCACGCGCAATGGACTTGATCTCCACCAGACCGTCGTAGATCTCGGGAACCTCGATCTCGAACAGGCGGCGGATAAGGTCGGGATGCGTGCGCGACACCACGATAGAGGGACGCGTGTGCTCTCCGCGACCACGTGGCTCGTCCGCACTGGGGTCGCGTACCTCGACGATCAAGGTCTTGAGGCGCTGGTTGTGGCGGTAATGCTCGTTGCGGGGACGCTCGTTGCGCTCGCCGGGATTGCGCTTCAGGTCGTAATGGGGAAGCTCCGCCTCAACGCCATCACGGATCTTGATGATGGTGAAGTCGGGGGTACCCTGCAGCACCGTGCCGGTAACCAAATCGCCCACACGGGAAGAGAACTCCTCGTATATGGACTGACGACCCGCATCGCGTACGATGGAGCCGATGACGTTCTTGGCGTTCAGGGCAGCGATACGGCTGACGTCATCGGGGGTTACGTCGCGCTCCTCGAACTCGGCGTACTCCCCCGTTTCCTCGTCGGGCTCACCGACGGGAACCAACTCGTAGACGTAGATCTTACCGCTGTTGCGGTCGATGGTCACACGGGCATCGTACTCGAGGTCGAGGATGTTCTGATAGCTTTTTGCCAAGGACGCTTCAAGGCGCTCGATAAGGTAGAACTCGTCGATCTTGCGCTCGTGGGCCAATGCCTGCAGAGCTTCGATCAATTCAGATGTTGCCATGGTAAAGGGTCCTTTCTACCCGCTGAAATCTATAGTGCCGATAACATGCGCTTTCTTGATGCGATCGAAGGGAAGGGAGAACTGCTCGCCTTCAACCTCTACGAGAACAGCATCTTCGCCCATCCCCTTGAGGATGCCGGTCCATTTGCTTCGCCCTTCATAAGGCTGGGTCAAGGAAATCTGCACCTTCTCACCGGCGAACCGCTCGAAGTGCTGAGGGGTTCGCAAGGGACGGTCGATGCCCGGAGAGGAAACCTCCAGGGTGTATGCGCCAGGGAATGGATCGAGCTTGTCCATGAGCTCCCCTACCCATTTCTGGGAGGCAGCGAGCTCATCGAAACCGATACCGCCTTCGCAGTCCAAGTACACACGTATGGTGGGAGCCTTGCGAGAGCCGATGAGCTCCACGGTGACAACCTCCAGATCATGGGCTTTGGCCTGGGGCTCGAGCGCATCAAGCAGCTTGCGTTCCTTGGCGTTGAGCAATCCTGTTCCCTCCTTCAAAACCCCGAACAAACAAAAGAAGCGGGTACAAGGCCCACTTCCTCCAAACATCGAAAGCTAATCGCGTTTTCATACGCCATATGTTTATAACACACGTTGCCTGTTTGCACCATACCCATTTCCAAGGTCCATGATGTCGAGCCGCCCAAGCCTGCCATACCCAATCACGACGAGAGATCGGCGTTCGGATACAGCTTGTCAAACGAGGTCTCAGAAATGGAGTTGCCATTGCTCAAATCGCTCACCAACGGTGAAAGGATCTGGGA
>CAVBOO010000202.1:0-2707 GCA_963597045.1 bacterium
CCATGGGCGTTTGGGCCTGACCGATATCGTTCAAGGCCTCAAGCGCCATGCCGCCGCCAAGCGAGGCGTCCCCTATCAAGGCGACGATTTTCTCGTCGGTACCTTTCAAGTCACGCGCGCGGGCAAGACCGCAGGCAACCGATAAGGAGTCGGAGGCATGCCCTGAGGGGTGCACATCATGAGGATTCTTATCGGGCTTGGGGAATCCGGACAATCCCTGGTATTGCCTTAGGGTTTGGAATTCCTTAAGCCTACCGGTTATGAGCATATGCGCGTAAGATTGATGCCCAACATCGAACAGAAAACGATCTTTCGGGCTGTCGATCAATGAATGCACGGCCAAAATGGTTTCAACCGCGCCAAGGCTGGACGCAACATGACCACCCGTCTTGGAAGTGACGGAGATAATTTCGCTGCGGATTTCATTGGCAAGGATCCCCAAATCCTCCTCGGAGAGCACCTTTAGGTTCTCGGGGGATTGGATCGAATCCAGAATACGTTTTTCCATAGTCCAGCTTTCGACATTCCACGATTCGTCCGTTAAAGAAAAAGCACGCTATAATAAGCGTCTTAAGCACCGTCCGCCCGATTGGAACCCTCGGTGTCCTCGGGGATTTCCTCGGAAGAGTCAAGAACCTCCTGCTCAAGAAGCGAAGATGCTTTGAGGCCGAGCGAAACGGCTTCCTCGTAGAGCTTGAGCACCTCGTCGAGCGATAGCGATTCGTCGTTTACCTGCTCAGCGATGCCATCGAGGCGCGCTTTGATATGAGGGAAATCCGAGACTTGCTCGTCGGGGGTGCTCATTCCTTCTCGGCCTTGTTCGCACTGATGGCTTCCATGATGGCCGCCACTGCCTCATCCTCAGTGGGCTGACTTAAGTCAAGCGTTGTCACCGGGACGTCTTCGGCGTCATCAGTAACCTCATCGACCTCGACGTGAGCAATGCGACCAAGGATTCCATTCACGAAACGCGGAGAGTCGTCTCCGCCGAACTTTTTGGCAAGGTTGACCGCTTCGTTGATGGCAACCGAAACGGGAATCTCATCCATGAAGAGGGTTTCGTAGGTGGCCAAACGCAAGATGGAGCGATCGACGGAAGGCATGCGATCAAGCGACCAGTTGTTGCTCGCGTTGGAGATGCGTTTGTCGAGCTCGGCTTTCTTCTCGGTGATGCCGGAAAGAAGACCACGACCGTAATCGTCTAGAAGGCGGGTATCCTGGGACAGAAGGTCTTCCTCCACGAGCTCGAGGGGATCCCTGTCGACCATGTCGGCCTGGTAGAGGACCTGCACGACGTAGGCGCGCTGCGAGCTGCGCTTGTTGTAGTTAACGCCCATGGACTAATCCTTGAAGATGACGCCGTCGACAGTGACGTCGACGCGGGAGACGGTTAGCCCAACCTGAGTGAGCACGGCGTCACTGACAGCGGTTCGCACCTGATCGGCGAGTTCGTTCAGAGGACGTCCGTACAGAACCGTGATGTTCAAGCCTACCTCAAGGCTCCCGTCTTCAGCGGGGTGAAGTTCGACGCCGGCAACTTCCGCTTTGTTCTGGAAAAGGGCAAGAATGCCGGTAGCGGGGTTGCCTACGCTCACGATGCCATCAACGTCGCGGACGGCAAGGGCGATGATGGTCTCGACCACGCCCGGCGCGATAGCCATCCCCTCTTTGGAAATATTCGTCATAGGAAGTCCTCCTAGTCAGATGTCAACGAACCGTATGGGCTGATAAAGGACAGCCGCTAACTTTGAAGTATACAGTACGGGGCGCCGAAGCGCCCCGAATTGAATCGCTTGTAAGTGAAGACTAGAGGCGCTTCACGAAACGACCATCGCGGGAGTCGATCTGGAGAACTTCGCCGACTTCGATGTACATGGGAACCTGGACAACGGCGCCGGTCTCAAGCGTGGCAGGCTTGGTGGAACCCTGAACGGTGTCGCCCTTGAAGCCGGGCTCGGTCTCGGTCACCTCAAGCTCAACGAACATCTGAGGCTCGATGCCGATAAGCTCCTCGCCCGCATAGATCAGGGTTGCCTCGTCGTTTTCCTTGAGCCACTTGGCTGTTTCGCCGACGGTCTCGGCGGGAACGGAGGTCTGCTCGTAGGTGTTGTTGTCCATGAAGTAGTAGTCCATACCGTCGTTGTAGAGGTACTGCATGGAAACGCGCTCCATGCGGAAGGACTCGAACTTGACACCGGAGTTGAAGGTGTAATCGACAACGCGGCCGTTGCGAATGTCGCGAAGCTTCGTACGGACGAAAGCGCCGCCCTTGCCGGGCTTTACGTGCTGGGATTCGATGATGGTCCACATCTTGTTGTTGTACTCGATGCCCATGCCGTTGCGGAAGTCAGCGGTAGAAACAGTAACCACGTCATTACTCCTTTTTTTCAATGCTCAACCCAAGGATTGGATGAAGCCCTGCTTAATCACGAATGTCTATTATAACCATCTCATGGGTGGATTGCGTCAAAACCTCAAAGCCATCTTGACGTACGACGCCAAAGTCTTCCAAACGCATGCCAAATTCGCCATCAAGATATATGCCAGGCTCAACGGTGATGACTACACCTTCTTCGAGCTCTTTATCGTTTTTCCACGAAAGCGCCGGTGATTCATGAATATCCAAGCCCACGCTATGACCCAGTGAGTGCCCCATCTTGTTGGCATAGCCGCCGCGCGCCAAAACCTTTTCGGCATGGTTGTGCAC
>CAVBOO010000203.1:0-2696 GCA_963597045.1 bacterium
GGCTTCGAACCGATGCGTCATGAAGCTCGACCCTAAAAAGAAAGATAAAAAACTCGATCGTTGGCGTTCGATTGCCCGCAGCGCTGCTCAGCAATCGGGGCAGCCTTTCGTTCCTAAGGTCTTGGACCCAATGAGTGTTTCTCAGAGCGCAGAGGCCTTGCGCGATGCGACTGCGGTTCTCGTCTGCTGGGAAGAGGCGCCAACGAGCAAATCCATCCGTGAGGCACTCGATAAGGGGCTCGATACTAACAAGGCGCTGCCAAGTGATGCGCGCGTTGCGGTTGTCGTCGGCCCCGAAGGCGGCCTGAGCGCCGATGAGGTGGGTGCTTACCTGGATGCGAGTCCTTGCGCATCCCTGGTTAGCTTGGGCTCTTCGATTCTGCGTACCGAGACGGCAGGCATTGTGGCGCCGGCCTTGGTGTTGCATGAGCTCGGATGCTTGGGTTAGCGCATGAAGTTCTGCATCGTTAACCTTGGTTGCCGCGTTAATCGCGTAGAATCCGACAGCATCGCTCAGGCCTACCTTGCGCGTGGGGGCGAGATGGTGAGCGCCGCTTACGCCGAGCTCATCGTTGTGAACACCTGCACCGTCACCGGCGAGGCCGAGAAAAAGACCCGCAAAGCCATTCATCGTGCCTTGCGGGCCAACGAACAGGCACGTGTTGTTGTCACCGGCTGCGCAGCGAATGTCGACCCCGAAGGTTATGCTGCGCTCGACGAGCGCATCACCGTGGTGGACAAGTCCGACCTTCTAAACATCGGTGATGTTGCCGATTCGGCGGCTGCCCTTCGTGTGGGCAGCGATTTCCCGGCGCGTGTCGGCGTCAAGATTCAGGACGGCTGCGACCACGCGTGTACCTTCTGCATCGTCCATGTGGCACGTGGCAAGGCATGGTCTAGGCCCTACTGCGAGATCGTCTCCGAGGTGAAGACCTTGGTTGATTCCGGGGTGTCCGAAATTGTCATGACAGGTATCGACCTTGGGTCGTATCTGGAGGCTCCCACGCATGATCTCTGCTGGCTTTTGAAGAAGCTTATGGCTGAGATTCCCAACTGCCGTTTCCGAATTTCTTCGATCGAGCCCATCTCGATCACCGATGAGCTTATCGAGCTGATGGCCCGCTCCAACGGGCGTATTTGCCGACATCTGCATCTTCCTTTGCAGTCCGGCTCCTCAAAGGTTCTTGCCGAGATGGACAGGCCCTATGATGCGGCTTATTTCAAAGCTTTGGTTGAAAAGCTCAGAGATGCGATGCCCGATATCTCCTTGACCACCGATATGATGGTTGCCTTTCCTGGCGAAACCGAGGAAGACTTCAAGCAATCACTGGAAATGGCTCGCTTTTCGCGTTTTTCCAAAATCCATGTGTTTCGCTATTCCAAACGCGCAGGAACTCCTGCCGCGGCCCGAGCAGATCAAGTGTCCGCCGAGGTTTCCGAGCGCCGAGCAAAGGAGCTTCGTGATTTGTCGTTCGAGCTGCGCTTGAAATTCGGGGAGTCCCTTGTGGGCCGTCGGGAATTGGTGGCCGTTGAGGGCGATGGCATGGGGATGAGCGATTCCTTCTATCGTGTGCGCCTGAGCGAGGATTACCCACCTGGCAGTTTGGTCTCCTTGCGCTTAACGAGCATAGATGGGTCTGGTATCTTTAACGCATGCTAAACACCACCACCACATTCACCATCCCCGATGATGTCGATTTGGCTGCATTCGTCGGAGCCAACGACGAGCTGATTCGCCTGATTCAGGATTCATTTCAGGCGAAGATCGTTCTTCGTGGCAACAGGATTTCCCTTGAAGGTAACGAGGTCGAGCTCTCCAGCTTGGTAACCTTGTTCACCGATATCGTGCAATCCTTGCGCTTGGGCGAGCGTCCGACGCTGGGCGAGCTTAAGCGCTCCATCTCGCTTCTGAAGACCGGCGAGCTTGCGCCTGCCCCCTTGAAAAGCGATGTCATCCTTAGCCATAAAGGGCATGCCATTCGTCCTAAGACGGCCAACCAGAAGACTTACGTGGACGCTATTCGCGCCAACACCATCACCTTCGGAATCGGTCCCGCCGGTACCGGCAAGACCTATCTCGCCATGGCGATGGCGGTGGACGCGCTCAACCGCCGCGAGGTCGGACGTCTTGTGCTTACGCGACCCGTCGTTGAGGCGGGGGAGAACCTGGGCTTTCTTCCCGGTACCTTGACCGAGAAGATCGATCCCTACATTCGTCCTTTGTACGATGCTCTTTTCGAGATGATGGATGGTGCGCGTGCTCAGCGCCTGCTCGATGAGGGCACGATCGAGATTGCCCCCTTGGCGTTCATGCGCGGTCGCACCTTGAACGATGCCTTCATCATTTTGGATGAGGCTCAGAACACCACCCCTGAGCAAATGAAGATGTTCCTCACTCGTTTGGGCATGGGCTCAAAGATGGTTATCACGGGCGACATCACTCAAACCGATCTGCCCAAGGGCATCTCGGGCCTGAAGACGGTTGGCGCGGTGCTTCGAGGCATCGAGGATATTTCTTTTTGCGAATTCCGCTCCACCGACGTGGTGCGCAATTCGCTTGTTGCCAAAATCGTGAGTGCATATGCTCGCGCACAGGAAAACAACCTTAGGCTGTAAGGGGGCAAGCGTTGGAAGTCACTATTTTGATCGAGCATGGCGCAGAGAAGCTTGATGGTCTGCCGCTGCGCGAGCTAAGC
>CAVBOO010000204.1:0-2695 GCA_963597045.1 bacterium
GGCGTGTAGTGACCATCATATTGGGTGATGATGCCACCGCCCTTGGTGTCGCGCTTCAGCGGCACATGGTCGCTCATGGGGTCGCGGCAGATGATGGTCGCGCACGCATGCACGCCCTCGCCACGAACGTGGCCCTCGATCGACTTGGCGGCGTCGATAACCTCTTTGATGTCCTGCTCGTTGTCGTAGGCGGCCTTGAGATCGGGGTTTTCCTCGAGCGCCTTATCGATGGTGATGCCGAGCTCGCCGCCGATCATCTTGCAAATGCGGTCGCCCACCGCGTAGGGGTAGTCCAACACGCGGGCGGCGTCGCGCACGGCGTTCTTCGCCTGCAACTTGCCGAAGGTGATAACGCCCGCCACGTGGTCTTCGCCGTAGAACTCGCGGATATGCTCGATGACGTCTTGGCGATGCTGATCGTCGAAGTCGACGTCGATATCGGGCATCTCAACGCGCTCAGGGTTAAGGAAGCGCTCGAACATCAAGCCGTTCTGAATCGGGTCGAGGTCGGTGATGCCCATCGCGTAAGTGCATAATGAGCCCGCCGCCGAGCCACGGCCCGGACCAACGCCGATGCCGTGCTCGCGCGCCCAGCGAATGTATTCCTGCACGATAAGGAAGTAAGCGGGGAAGCCCTGCTGGATGATGATGTCGGCCTCGTACTCGTACTGCTCGAGGACCGATTTTTCCTTGCCCGTGTTGTCTTTCAGAACGACGCTGCGCCAATCCTTGCCGTAGCGATGCTCAAGGCCCTTCTCGCATTCCTCGCGGAACAGCATCTCCTCGGTGTAGCCCTCGGGCAGGGGGAAACGCGGCAGAATGGAATCGCGCTCAAGAACGACGTCGCACTTTTCCGCCAGGGAAACCGTGTTGTCGCAGGCTTCGGGGAAGTCCTTCAGCGCGGCGCGCATCTCCTCCTCGGTCTTCATGTAAAACTCGTTGTTGGGGAACTTGAAGCGCTTTTCCTGGTTGAGGTTGGAGTTGGTGCCGATGCACAGCATCACGTCCTGAGCGCGTGCGTCTTCCTTGGTGAGGTAGTGGAAGTCGTTGGTGGCGATGGTCTGCAGGCCAAGCATGTTGGCGATCTCGGTGAGCTTGCAATTAAGCTCGTACTGGCTCATACCGGCGTTAGTGGTAATGCCCTGATCCTGCAGCTCGATGTAAAAATCGCCAGGAGCGTAGAGCGATGAGAGCTTACGCGCCCACTCCACAGCCTCGTCCCACTGACCTGCATCGATGCAGCGCGGAATGATGCCCGCGATGCAGGCGCTCGTTGCGATGATGCCCTCGGAGTATTTCTCGAGCATCTCGAAGGTGGTACGCGGCTTGTAATAGAAGTTGTCGACGTGGGATTCGCTTACCAGCTTGAGCAGGTTGTGGTAGCCCGTCGAATTCTTTGCCAGCAAGATCATGTGATGAAGCTTGGGCTTGTGCTCACGGCTCAAGGTGCTGTCGGTGGTGAAGTAGATCTCGCAACCGAAAATAGGTTTGACCCACTTGCCCGTTTCCTTCTTGATCTTGTCGCAGGCGTCGGAAAGCTCGGGGACGCCCGACATCACGCCATGGTCGGTGATGGCAATGGCGGGCATGTCCAATTCAGCGGCGCGGCGAACCATATCTTCGATGTGCGTGGCACCATCGAGCAGGGAATACTCGGTGTGACAATGCAAATGAGCAAATGCCATGTGCCCTCCTTAAATAGCTGAGGCTTGCGATTCACGGTGCTCCTCGGCGCCCATGAATCCATATCATCATTGGCGCTTGGGAAACCGTGTTCGCATGACGTGTAACTCATATATTTTGCCACGGGATTACACCGTATTGGTGCATGTCCAACAGAAGCCCGAAAGAAATTTGAACTTCAATTCGTCCTGCGGGTTTTCGCCGCCCCGTGAGCAAACCTCGCCCAAAAACCAAAGGTCTTAACAAGCAAGCATTCTTCTGGCATTTTCCTCTATATCTTGTGTTTTGCAACTAGATATTTATACAAGATAGTGTTTACAGGATGCTTTTTAGGAACTAATATCAAAAGCACTCGATTACTTGGCTTCGAGAAGGCGGTCCCGATCCCGGCGCTAAGAGCGGGAACCTCGATACCGAAGCTGCACCCATAACAAGAAGGAGAAGCGAATGCCAGCAACACAGCACAAAACTCACCAAGGCGTTGAATTCGTCATCAACTACCTCAACGAAAACGACCAGCACGTCTCCGAGCAGGAACTCGGCGCCTATATCGCACGCGATAAGGAAATGAACCCGGGCAAGCACCTTAAATGGGCCGAGCTCGACATCGAAGGCGAAGAGGTGGGCATCACCTACCACTACGACGCCGTCCCCTTCGAGCGCATTCGCCGCATCACCGGATACCTGGTAGGCACGCTCGATCGCTTCAATGACGCCAAGCGCGCCGAGGAGCACGACCGCGTGAAGCACAGCGTCCCCAAAGTCGCACACGACGAATTCGGGCATTTGATTGCAGAAAACTAGCGGGTAAAATATCCCTCACCGCAAGTAATCACCCACGTTCGCAAGGTTGAGGGGCCATACCATGAGCAAACGCAGTAGCAAGAAAAAGCAACAGCAGAACAAGAGTCTGAAATCTTTCAAGTCCATCGGCTCGAGCGTCATTTTCGGATGCAGCGCCCTGATGCTCATCAGCACCGCCCTTATGTTCATGGCCGAGGAGAACACATAC
>CAVBOO010000205.1:0-2692 GCA_963597045.1 bacterium
ACATCAGCCTTATCCGCAAGGCCTTGAAGGCTGCCGGCCTTCCTCATATTCCCGTCATCTCGCTTTCGTTCAAGAAGCTCGACGAATCCAACCCGGGCTTCAAGATCTCGGCGACGATGCTCATGAACGCCATTTATGCTTTGATTTACGGCGACGTCTTGATGCAATGCTTGTATCGCACGCGTCCTTACGAAATCGAGCCCGGTAGCGCTACCGCACTCTTCGATCATTGGATGGACGTTTGCAAGAAGCAGATCTACGAGGGCGAGACCCGCGGTCGTTACAAGAAGACGGTGCGCGCCATCGTTGACGATTTCGACAATTTGCCGCTTCAGGGCGAGGGCACCAAGCCCCGCGTGGGCGTCGTCGGTGAGATTCTCGTCAAGTTCCATCCCACGGCCAACAACCAGGTAGTAGACGTCATCGAAGCCGAGGGTTGCGAGGCGGTGGTTCCCGGTCTGATCGAGTTCTTCTTGTTCGGTATCGCCGGCGCCATCTTCCAGCAGGAAGGGGTTGGCAAATCGAAGAAGGGTGCCGTTGGCTCTCGCGTCGCCCTTAAGGCCATCGAGAAAATTCGCAAGCCAGCAAACGACGCCCTGCGCAAATCGCATCGCTTCGAGGCTCCCACCGACATTTTCACCTTGGCTGAATATGCCGAGGAGATCCTGTCTCTTTGCAATTCCATGGGCGAAGGTTGGCTCCTCACTGCCGAGATGGTGGAGCTTATTCGCGGCGGAGCTCCTAACATCGTTTGCGCTCAGCCTTTCGCATGTCTGCCCAACCACGTTGTGGGCAAGGCTGTGATCAAGGAGCTGCGTCGAAAGTACAAGGGCACCAATATCGTCGCCGTCGACTACGACCCCGGCGCGTCCGAAGTCAATCAGCTCAATCGCATCAAGCTGATGATCTCGGTTGCCAAGGCCAACCTGGCAGAAGAGCGCGCTGCCGAAGCGAGCGTACCCGCAAGCTCGGACGCTGCGCTAGATGCTTCCGTTGGCGCTACCACCGCCTCAACGGACGACTTCCACACGGAAAGCGAAGTCACCACCACGCGTGGTTAATCGAAGATGATCAATTGCGCCAGTCCAAGGTTTACTTGCTTTGGGCTGGCGCCCTTTGCACGAAGAGGTTTTCATGGATAGAGCTGCTGGCTCCTTTCCTGTTGAGCACTCCATACCTGTTGCTTTAAGGGAGGGCAAACTGGTTATTTGCCCGACCCCATTGGGCAATCTGGGCGACATAAGCAGGCGGACCGTCGAAGAGCTTGCGAGCTGCGATGTGGTTTGCTGCGAAGATACGCGCGTTACCGGCGGCCTTCTTTCGGCCTTGGGCATCGAAAAGAGGCTCGAGCGTCTTGACGAGGCCACCATCTCGTCGGCGGCAGATAAAATCATCGAACGAGTAAAGCAGGGTGAGCGAATCGCCTACGCCTCCGATGCGGGCATGCCCGGAGTTTCCGACCCTGGTCAGCGTTTGGTTGACCGAGCGCTCTCAAGCGGCGCAGCCATCGAGGTTTTGCCCGGCCCTACCGCTGTGGCTACCGCCTACGTTGCGGCGGGCTTTCCTTCGCGAACCTTTTATTTCGGTGCGTTTTTCCCTCGAAAGGCAGGGGAGCGCATCCGTTGCCTGGAAGAGCTGAGGAACCTTGATGCCTGCCTCGTCTTCTACGAGAGCCCTTTGCGCATCGCGAGCGCCCTTGCGGCGGTGTCCCAGGTTTTCCCTTATCGTCGCGTTGCGGTTTGCAGGGAACTCACCAAACTTCATGAAGAGGTTTCGCGCGGTAACAGCCTTATGCTCGCGCGCGAGTTCCAGCTGCGAGAAAAACATGCGCCCATTAAGGGCGAGATAGTTTTCGTGATTGAGCCGCCCACCGATGAAGAGCGCTTAGCCGATAACGATAAAACCCAACTTGACGCCCAGAAAAAGGTCGAAGACCTTCTTGAAGACAAGACATTATCTCGTAAAGATGTTATGAAGAGTATTCAGCGTGAATTTGGCATTAGCCGCAACGAAGCTTATGATTTAGTGATTAATGCCACCACGGGTGAATAGGTTTGTGATCATTACGACAAGTCTTCAACATACCGAGCAATCGTTTTCCCTGCGCGTCGTAAAAGGCGCGCTTTCCTTCGTTGTGCTTGCAAGTTTGAGCTTCTCCGTTTCCGTTACGGGGGCCGACGCTGCGTATGCCGATACCACCGAGGCCAAGCAGGCTATGACCAAGGCGCAGAAAGCCGTCGAGAAGTCCGCTGATGCTTATGACAAAGCTCAGGACAAGGCTGATGAGGCTCGCTCCAAAGCCGACGATGCTCAATCCGAGGTTACCACGCTGCAAAAGAAGGTCGAAGACAACAAATCGCGAATCTCCGAGCTGGAGGCCGAGCTTCCTGTTCAGCAGAAGGCAAGCGACAAGGCGGTTTGCACGCTCTATCGCATGTCGCAAAACGCCACAGGCATGCTCGAGATGTTTCTAGGTTCCGGTTCGCTTGTCGACTTCCTCAATCAG
Organism: bacterium; assembly: GCA_963597045.1. GTDB lineage: Bacteria > Actinomycetota > Coriobacteriia > Coriobacteriales > Eggerthellaceae > Anaerotardibacter. The sequence continues at coordinate 2,507 of CAVBOO010000205.1, forward strand.
ATGGAGTACATGACGCGCATCCAAAACGAGAACATAGCGCAAATCACCAAGCTCTCCTCCATGAAAGACGAGCTCGAGCAAAAACAAAGCGACCTTGAGTCCGACATGGCGGCCGCCAAGAAGGCTCAAACCGAAGCCGAGGAGGCCGCAACCAAGGCCGAGTCTGCCGAATCATCGGCCAAGAAG
>CAVBOO010000206.1:0-2688 GCA_963597045.1 bacterium
CGGGCTTCGCTGACACTTGGAATTTTAGCAGATAGCCCGCTATTTATTAGAACGGGTACGCCCTCTTCAATTTCTCCATTATTTACGTAGAGAACATTCGGCATCGAGCGCAGCACTTACCAGCTACAACAAAATAGCCTGCGAGGCTAATCCCCGCAGGCTATTGTCGTTGCGAAAAAGCATCACGCTTTTGTTCAAGCAGATTTAGGCCTTGTTGCGCGTAACGGCCTCAACAATGAAGCCCAACTTATCCAGAGAATCATAGTAGGTGAAGCGGTTCTCGGGGTTGAACAGCGAATGGCCTTCCATCCAAATGCCGATGCCCTTGTCGGCCATCATCTTGTTGGCGGCGTCGTGGTTGTCCACGTCAAAGCGCACATGGTGCAAGCCGTACATGCCCATGTCACGATAGTCGGACCAAACGGTATGAACGTCGCCGATGGGCTCCAGGAACTCAAGCTGAATGTTCCAGAAATCGTAGAAGGCGCTCAGCACGGGTGCGTCGACGTAGGAACCGTCGCGGTACAGGCAATGAGTGTACAAAGACTCTCCGCCGGAGTCGGGCTCCAGGCCAAATACCTCGAGCATGGCCTTCTTGGTCTGCTCAAGATCCTTAACGACGATGCCCACCTGGACAATCTCTTTGAATTCGTCGGTCAGAGTCATGTCTTGCACCTTCATGATGCGCCCCTTTCGGTTGCTTAGCCCTTAGTTTATGAAGTTGGGCATCGAGCGTTTTCGATCTGTCGATAACCCCTGGTGCTCGCCCGAACAACGTCTTCTTAAACGATAGGCCAGTTGGTCGGCCTTGCGTGGCTCGAAGACGAGCACCAACTCCCTCTGAAAACATTATCGAGCCGCGACGATGAATAATCCAATTTGCGCTTTCTAGCCTACGCGCTTACTTTGCGCAAATTTACTTAGCGTCTCATTTCCATAGATTTCCTTAAAGAATTCTTGTTTGCCTAGCCGCGATTAGCTAAAGATCACCCGGCGAATCCCGCTCCAAGCAGCCACTTCCAAGCTGGCACCACGTGAATCATGCCCGAAGATGTCTCAACCTCTTCTTCATCATCCAAAGTGACCACCCATGATTCGTCTTTCCCAAACTGAGACATGGCCAATTCGAGCGCGCGCAATTCCCGATCGCGCGTTTTTTCATCCTCGAGCGAAACGCTTACTTGCACAAGCTCGGACGCCTGCATCAGCAAAGCATCACCGACAATGAAGTCAACTTCCAGCTGGCGCGACCCGTCAGGAACCAAGAGGCGCGACACCGTGCCGCGACGAACGCTCGGCTTGTATGAACGAAGGAAATCAAAGACTGCCGTCTCGAGCCGCTGGCCAAGGTCGGCCGTCGATGCGGGCGAGAACGCTGCGAACAAACCCGGATCAACCACATAAACCTTCGCCGAGGCACGTGCGTTGTCTGCCAAAGATCGCGAGAACTCCAAAACCGAAAACAGCAAGTAGGCGTCCTCGTAATAAGCCAAAAGATTGCCCAAGGTCTCGCGAGAAACCGAAACCTGACGGCTCTTGAATTCCCCGTAGACCTTGCTCACCGAAAGCTCGCGCGCCGACGAAGCAAGGCAACGGGCCAAAAACAGCGAGGCCACACGAGGGTTACGCAAGCCGTAACGCTCTACGACATCCATAGCAACCGTTCGCGAAGCATATTCCTGCAAAAGAAGCATTGCATCTGACGGCGATAGGCCCAAAGGAGCAATAAAGCCACCGCGAAGCAAATATTCCGACAACAAATTTCGGAGCGTGGAGCGATCAGCAGAGGAAAAGCCCGGTTTGCCCGTAAAGTCCGTTCCGCTTTGAAACCTTACAAACTCCGAAAAACTCATAGGAAAAAGCTCGCGTGAGATCGAGCGGCCGCGGAACGCAGACGAAAGCTCAGCCGAAAGCATCTTCGAGGATGAACCCGTGACGTAAATCGTGGCTTTAAGCGAGTCGACCATGCGCCTTAGAGCAGTGCCCCAGTCGGGCACCTCCTGAACTTCGTCAAAGAAAAAGAAGGCGCCTTCGCTTTGGGCTTCGGGGTGCATGGCGAAAAAGGCCTCGACCACCTCTTCAAGCAGAGTCGACGAATAAGGCTTCAGCCGCTCGTCCTCGAAATTGAAGTAGAGCATGCGATTGAAGGAATAGCCCTCCGCGATCAATCTATGCATTTCCTGGTACAGACGATAGGTCTTACCGCAGCGGCGCATGCCTACAACAACATTGACCAAGTTGCCGCGATTTGGCTTCTGGATAGCGCCCAAGTCAAGGTCGCGGTTGAAAACTTGAGGCAGGCCTTGTTGCTCAAAATCCCTGATTTTTTCTTCGATAAGCGTTTTAATTGCCATTTAAACCACCAAATTCGCAAAACTTGTCTTCCTGGAAGACAAGTTTATATCGAATCTTGTCTTCCAGGAAGACAAGATTAGCAGAATGGCTTCAGGGAGGCGCCCGGCCATGCTAGCCAGAAATGCGCCTCCGTCTCGCCCGGCATTGGCGCGAAGCCCTTTAGAGCAAAGCCTTATAGGCGCTTTGCGTATTTAATCTGGTCCTCAAAATGCTAAGGGCCCGCAAGCGATTTTGCTTGCGGGCCCCTTGCGAGCGCTTATTTTTGCCTTGCGCGCTTTTGACGAGCCTGCACTTGGGATTCGCACCCAGATGGAAGTTAATCCAGATCCCATC
>CAVBOO010000207.1:0-2650 GCA_963597045.1 bacterium
GCAACACCGAAGAGAATGCTGACACTTACAACGACGTCATCGTCCCCACAGGTGAGACCTTCCAGGGCAATTACGTTGTTGAGTACGCCCCGGCCAACTTCACGATCAACCAAGCCAAGGTGACCGTCACCGCAGACGATAGTTCCAAGGTCTACGGTGACGAGGACCCGGTCTTTACCGCGAAGGTGGAGGGTTTGGTCAACGGCGAGTCGGAGAGCCTCATCGAGTACACCGTTTCCCGCACCAATGATGACGAGATTGCGGGCACTTACGAGGGCGTCATCGCCCCTAAGGGCGAGGCCTTTCAGGGCAACTATTCTGTGACTTTCGTGCCAGCTGACTTCACCATCGGCAAGCGCGCTATCGAAGTTAACGATTCTGCTGCCCTCGAGTACAACGGCCAGGAGCAGGCACTCAACATCGACGCCTCCAAGGTCGCTGGTCTGGTGGACGGAGATAAGCTGTACCTCGATAATGCCCAGGTGAAGGGCACCGAGCCCGGCATCTACACTGAGGTTACCGAGTACACCTGGAAAGCGGCCAAGGGCGAGCTCGATGTGACCGACAGTTACGACCTTAAGGTCTCCGGCGAGCTCACCATCACCGCTGCTAGCAGCAACGACTCCGATGCTGATAGCAACAATGCAAGTTCTGCCGATAGTGATAGCTCAGACTCCGCCGATGAGGGCGAGGCATCCTCTAAGACTCCGCAGACGGGCGACTCCACGGATCCGTTCGCGGTGGGCGCAGGCATGGTAGCCATTGCGGCAGCTCTGACGGCCTTCTTTGTGTCCCGCAAGCTTCGTGGTGCCGCGCGTTGGTAGGAGATAGCTCCTCTTTAGCGTGTTAAAAATGATCGCTAATCTCAAAGGGCTCAACCATATGGCTGAGCCCTTTTCGCGTTCTTGTGGTTTTGTCTGTTTGGCTTGGCTCGCTTGTTGCCTTTATGAGGGCTTGGCAAGGTGGCAAGTCTTAGCGGTTTTAGCGGAGTTTACCTTTTAGAGAAGAAAGAAACGGCAATGGCTCCGGGTCCTACATGGGTTCCGATTACGGAGCCGATGTGGCTTATGGGCGGCTCACCTTGCCAGTCGGCGTACAGGCTGCGGTTGTCTGCCCAATATTTATCGAGGAGCTTTCGCGAAAGCCCGCTATAGGCCAGGCGGAAGGGCATGGTGGTGTCGATGCCTCCGTATTGGTTCACAGCTTCGACGAGCAAGTTACGACCGTTTTTCGACCCACGTGCCTTGCCAATGAGCTTCACTTCGCCTTCTTCGATGCAGATAACCGGCTTGATGGAAAGCAAGCTGCCCGCAATTGCGGCACCTGAGGAAATCCGTCCGCCGCGACGCAGGTATTCCAGGGTGTCAAGCAGTCCTACAACGCGCACGTTTTTGCGGTGGCTCTCAATCGTCGAAGCAATCTCGGAAATCGCTTTGCCTGCATCACGCATTTGGATTGCCAGGCGCACAAGCAGCTGCTCGCCGATGGTGACGTTTTCGGTGTCGATGATGTGCACGTGCGCTTGGTCGCTTTCGGCCAAGCCACGTTTCGCAAGATGGGCGCTTTGGTTGGTGCCGGAGAGCTTATTCGAAAGAGTCAGGCACAGCACGTCCTGGCCCTTTTCGCGTGCTCGGCGAAACGCTTCTTCAAATAGAAAGGGCGAAACCTGGCTGGTCGAGGGCATGGCGTCGGTTTCGATGAGCAGTTCGTAGAAACCATGAGCATCAAGCTCGATCCCATCTTGGTATTCCTTGCCTTCAAAGATCGTTTTAAGTGGCAGTACGTCGATGTTGAGAATCTCCGCTTCAGCTGGGCTGATGTCCGATGCGGAATCGGTGATTATGCGGATGTTCGAGGTGTTGTTGGGCATCGCTTCTCCTTTGGGGTGGGGCTTGTTCGCTTCGCGACAGACTGGCTACGTGGCTGGATGGGAAAAGACCCGCCTTCGCTGTCGAAAGGCCAGGAAGGCGGGCTCCATTCTTTGATTCAACGGCGCTTGCGCTTCATGGCGAAGGCGGTGATGGCGGCTACCAGGGCGATCACGCCCGCCGCTATTGCCGCAAAAGTGGTCCAGGGAATCGCGCCTGCGCTTATTGAGGCTTCGACTTCCGAGGAAGAAAGCTCAACGGGGGAGGACATCATCTGTTTTTTTGCGTCGATCTCTTCATCCGAGTAATCCATCTGGTCGGTTGCGCTCGAGAGGCCTTCGGCTAAGGAGTTCGAACCGTCCTTTGCGCTTGCTAATCCGTTGGTGAGGGATGAGGATCCCTCGGCCAGCTGCGCGGTGCCCTTGGCAATCTCGGAGGCGCCCGACTCGGCGGAAGGGCTGCTCTCGGCCAGGGTGTTGGTGCCCGCGGAGAGCTTCTTGATACCCTCGATCAAACTGGGAGACGCGCTGTTCAGGGCGTTGGTGCCCGCCGCCAATTGCGAGCTGCCCGAGCTTAGGGAGCTGGCGCCCTCGGCGAGTGCGGTAAGCCCGCTTGCCTTGCCGCTGCTTGCGCTCGTGCCGACGAGCGAGTTAAGCCCCTGATGAACGGATGTTGTCCCGGAGGCTAGCGCAGTCAGGCCGGTTGAAGCTACAGGCCCGCTGCCCTTTGCGCCGACGAGCTGCGAGGCTCCGGTGGCCAGCTGCGTGGTTCCTTCCTTAAGG
>CAVBOO010000208.1:0-2614 GCA_963597045.1 bacterium
GCTTGCTTTCGTTATGGCTTCTATAGTCGCTTCTAAGACACGATCCCCATGAAGGCGAACAGATAGTCGAAGATCGCAAGCGCGAAGCAAAGGCCGCAACCGATCTTCCAGTTGTTGGGGATGATCTGCTTATCGTTGGTGTTGATGTTCACCACGGTACCAGTTTCAAGCTGCTTGCGGCTTTTGTAATTGCCGCGGTAGGTTTTGCCGTCACGCTCAAAGGTGATGACATAGGCTCCCGGGCGCTCGCCGGGGCCTTCGATGGTGGCGTTAACAAGCTTGGACTTGCGGCCATTGATAAGGAGCATGATGCCCGCAACCAAGCAGATGGTGCCGACGATAAGCTCAACGATAATCGTGCTGGTGAACATGTATTAACCTCGCATAGTCTGGGCTTGCACGCAGGTGATGGCGACCACACCCACGATATCCTCGGCGGTGCAGCCGCGGGAAAGGTCGTTGACGGGAGCCGCGAGGCCCTGAAGAACAGGGCCGTATGCCTTTGCCTTGGCAAGGCGCTGAACGAGCTTGTAGCCGATGTTTGCCGCGTCTAGGTCGGGGAACACCAAGACGTTCGCCTTGCCGGCGATCTTGGATTCGGGTGCCTTTTGGGCGCCGATTTCGGGGACGATGGCCGCATCAAGCTGGAGCTCGCCGTCGGCGTTGAGCTCGGGGTAGTTTTCGCGGATGTAGGCCATGGCGTCGACGACCTTTGAGGCGTCGTCGTTTTTCGCGGAGCCGTAGGAGCTATGTGAAAGAAGGGCGATGCGCGGTTCCTTCTTGAAAACGCGCGTGTAGGAATTTCCGGTCATGTTGGCGATATGCGCAAGCTTTTCGGCGGTTGGCTGGATCTCGAGCGCGCAGTCGGCGAAAAGGAACAGGCCGTCGTCGCCTAGCTCGCAATCGGGCACATCCATGATGAAGTACGAGGAAACCATCGGGGCGCCTTTTGCCGTCTTGATGACGCGCAGGGCAGGGGAGAGGATCTTCTGCGTTGAGTAGTTGGCTCCGCCCACCATGCCGTCGACAGCGCCGGTTTTGACCATCATGATGGCGTGGTAGATGCGCTCGCGCACCAAGTCGTTCGCCTCTTCGATCGTCATGCCCTTCGCTTTGCGGAGCTCGAACAAAAGCTCGGCGTATTCCTGGTTCTTCGGGTCGTTTTCGTGATCGATGATGGTGGCTTCATCGAGTTTGTAGCCTTTGGACTTGATCTCGTCGGCCTTGCCCAGGATCACAACGTTGGCGATTCCCCGGGCGATCACTTCTTCTGCGGCGGCAAGGATGCGCTCGTCATGGCCTTCGGGCAGGACGATGGTCTGTTTGTCCGCTTTGGCGCGGGCGATGAATTCGTCCATGAAGTGGCTCATGGGCTTCCTCCTTTGTTTATTGGGTGTACGCCCCTTGTTGGGGCGTATACAATCATAACTTCGCATGAGCTTTAATTTAGCTAGAATGAGTCGAAGTGATTTTAGCCTTAGGCAAAAGGGCAGCGTCTTCCCTTTGCTGGGCATGGAAAGGATATACCGGCCATGAAGGTCATCTCGTTTGTTGTTCCCTGCTACAACTCCTCCGAATACATGGAAAAATGCGTTGATTCGCTTCTACCCTGCGGCGATGACATCGAAATCCTATTGGTCGACGACGGTTCCACCAAGGACAACACCCTTGAAGTTGCCCAGCGCCTGGAGGCTGAGCACCCCGGTATCGTGCGTGCCATCCATCAGGAGAACAAGGGTCATGGCGGAGCGGTTAACACCGGACTGGAAAACGCCACGGGCATGTACTTCAAGGTGGTCGATTCCGACGACTGGCTCGATCGCGAATCAATGGAGACCATCATGGCCTATTTGCGCGGCCAGATTGATAAATCCTATCCAACCGACCTGGTGATCTCGAATTATGTTTACGAGAAGGTGTACGAGGGAAGCTCAACCACGATCCGCTACACCAACGTGTTCCCCGTTGGGCGTGAATTCACCTGGGATGAAATCGGCCACTTCAACAGTTCGCAGTACTTGCTTATGCATTCGGTGATCTACCGTACCGAGATGCTGCGCGCGACCGGCCTGAAGTTGCCGGAGCATTGCTTCTACGTCGACAACATCTTCGTCTACGTTCCGCTTCCCGCCGTCCGCTCTTGCATCTACTTTGATGTGGATACCTATCGTTACTTCATCGGACGCGAGGATCAGTCGGTCAACGAGAGCGTCATGCTTTCGCGCATCGACCAGCAACTGCGCATCACCAAATTCATGATCGACGCGGTGGATCTTGATTCTGTTCAGAACGTGAAGCTGCGCAAGTACATGCGCAAGTACCTGACGATGATGATGACCATCTGCTCGGTTTTCCTGCGCATGGATCAGAATCCCGAGACCGAGGCCAAGCGCGCCGACATTTGGGCATATCTGTGGAAGAAGGATCCGAAGCTTTGCAAGCGCATCCGGCGCTCCTTGCTTGCCGGCGGCGTAAACATCCCCACGCCTTTGGGCCGCGCGCTTGGTTTAGGTGGCTATAGGCTTGCGCAGAAAATTTTCAAGTTCAATTGATTCCGCAACATTGTTGGATTTCAGCGGGGCACGCTTCGGCCGGCAGGTGCGAAGCGTGCCCG
>CAVBOO010000209.1:0-2595 GCA_963597045.1 bacterium
AAATATAGGCTGTTCAAGAAGTAGTGGAACCACAAGGGGAACAGATTGAAGGAGTTGAGCGTGTAATACGTCATCACATTGACGATAATCGCCGCCATGGAAAATAAAAGGCAGGCGAAAAAAACCTTGCGCTTGCGCGTCATGACGGTTTCACGCTGATGGAACATGGCAGTGACGATAATCAGGAGAACGAGGGCGATGTATTCACAGACCAATGACCATTCGACCACGAGCCATCTCCCTCCTTACCTTGCCAATTCACCAACCGTAATACATCAAAAGGAAATCGAGCGATTTCAATTTGAGCTGAATTTGGACATTCACCCACATTTGCAAAAATCTAAGTATGTCCCTTATATCATTTTCATCAATGCAAAGGGCAGCAATATCGCCAAAAAGGCCGTAGAGAAGCGCATTGGCCCACTCAAGCAAAGAGCTCCTAACCGGAACCGCATCGAGGTTCTTGCAACAATCCGTGCACACAAGGCCACCGTCTAAGTATGAGAATGGAAGAGCAGAACTCGGGCCATTATGGGAGATATCGATAGGGCGCCCACAGCTAACGCAGCTCGTGAAACTCGGGCGAAACCCCAATAGCGCAAGGGCCTTTAGCAAGGCGGCGGCCGAAACCAGATTGACGTCATGGCAGGCATCGTCCGAAATCGTGCGCAAGGCAGCCCGAACCATGTCGAACAGATGCTCATTGGCCTGATCGGGGAAGGTGGTACGCGAAGCAAGCTCGAGAATAGGGCTTGCCGCAACCGTGAGCTCAACATTGCCTCGCAGCTTTGGAAAGCCGTCAACAAGGCGCGCCTCCTTCACGATGTCGAGGCTCTTACCCTTGACCAAAAGCAGATCGCAAACGCAAAAAAGCTCAAGCCTGGAAGAGAAACTGCTGGTGGGTTTGCGCGCGCCCTTCGCCACCGCCTGAGCCTGCGATCCGTCGCCGAGCAGGAAGGAAACGATCACATCGGTCTCCCCCAGCTTAGTACGCTTGAGGACCAAGCCTCGGGCACTGTACGTTGGCCGAGCCACGTTTTAGTATTCACCCTCGCCGTAGCCGAAACGACGAATCTGGTTTAAGTCGCGACGCCAATTCTTGCGAATCTTCACCTGCAAATCCAAGAAGACACGGCAACCCAGCAAGGTCTCCAAATCTTGACGTGCCTCGATGCCCACCTTCTTGATGGCCGCCCCACCTTTGCCGATGATGATCCCCTTTTGGGACTTGCGCTCGACGTAGATGCTCGCATAAATGCGCTGGAGGTCCTTCTTGGAGCTGTACTCATATTCCTCGACTACCACGCCAACCGCATGAGGGACCTCGTCATGCATGGAATTCAGGATCTTCTCGCGAATGAACTCCGCAACGATCATCTCTTCGGGCTGATCGGTTTCCATGTCGGCGGGAAACCACATCGGGCCTTCAGGCAGAAGATCGGCAACCAGGGAGACGAAGGAGTCGACGTTTTCACCGGTTACCGAGGAAAGCTCGACAACCCCGTCCCACTCGATCACCTGAGAGGCGCATTGCCTTTGCTTTTCGAGAGTGGCGGCATCGACCAAATCGCTCTTTGAGATGACCAGGATCTTTTTGCAACGCTTGGCCTTGGCCAGCTCGTTGATCACCCATTCGTCGCCGCGCCCGAAAGGAGCGCTCGCATCAAGAAGAAAGGCCGCCACATCAATGCCCTCAAGCGACTTGAGCGCGGTGGTGTTGAGCTCGGAGCCAAGAGCGTCATGCGGCTTATGGATGCCAGGCGTGTCAACGATGACCATCTGGAAATCATCGGTGGTGTAAATGGCACGAAACCTATGACGCGTCGTCTGGGGCGTCTGGCTCATGATGGCAAGCTTCTTGCCCATGATCGCATTGAGCAGCGTCGATTTGCCAACGCTCGGACGGCCAAGCAGAGTGACGAAACCGCTCTTAAAGCCATCGAAGGAATGCGACAGGTCAAGGTTTTGCCCCTCCAACTGAGAAGGGTCGAAGTCTTCAGGGTCAAATGATGCGGGATCGAAGGTCATAGGGAGATTCCAATCAATGCGATGATGCGGGGCAGAAACAAGATGATGCCCACCAAAAGGGACGACAGGGCAAGGATATAGGTGGCGCCGGCGGCACAATCCTTGGCGGCTCCGGCGAGCTCGTGGTATTCGGGAGACACCAAATCAACGACCGACTCGATGGCCGTGTTGATGGTTTCAGCGCCGAGCACCAAACCGAAGCATGAAATGCAGATGGCCCACTCAAGCGCGCTGATGCCAAAGAACAGCCCAAGCGCGACGCAAACGACCAAAAACACAAGCTCAATACGAAAATTTCGCTCATGCGATGCGATGCGAACGCCATGAGCGGCGCACTTGAAAGCCTGCAAAAGAGTGAATCCAGGTCGCGTCATGCGCGCTGCTCGTTCCAGGCGGCGATGATCTTGTCCTCGAGTGCCTCCATCTCTTCGGCCTCTTCCTCGACAACATGGTCGTAGCCCAGAAGATGCAGGATGCTGTGAACGATGAGAAGCGTGACCTCGTCCTCGAAGGTCGTCCCGTATTCGGCTCGCTGAGCCTCGCATACGTCGGTCGCGATGATCGTAT
>CAVBOO010000210.1:0-2592 GCA_963597045.1 bacterium
GGATTCGAACCGAGAACCAAAGGATTATGAGTCCCCTGCTCCACCATTGAGCTATAGGCCCAATATGTACACACATAATAAACGCGAGCGCTATTCTAGCGCATCACAACGCATAAGTGCACATGGCATTTACATTTAAAGGCATCGAGCAAATCCAGCGTCTCGAAGAAAAATCAAGCAGCAGGAGCAGGGCCCATGGCCAAGAGAAGGCCTGCGCCCGGCAAGAATGGGGGCCTTGCTCGAGCTAAGGCTTGTACCTACGGAGGCACAAGAGCGTGCGCCCTAGGAAATCTTGCCCCGTGCAGCAACGATGCACAGGCAAACTTGCGCAGGAGTGTGAGTGGGCAGATTAAATCCAGTGCCCTCCGCATGACAGAGACCAACACCACATGAGCTTTGCAGTCCAGCTTGTACAACGAAGGCCATCTGCTCTACACTGAAGCGCATGACTGAACAAATTACTTTCTCATCCCTGGACTTGGCAACACCCGTCCAGGAGGCAATCGAAGAGCTCGGCTTCACCGAGCCCACGCCCATCCAGCAGCAGGCAATCCCCGAAGGCTGCAAAGGGCGCGATATCCTTGCCGCCGCGCAAACCGGCACCGGCAAGACCGCAGCCTTCCTTCTACCTATTTTCGACCAGATGGTTAGGCACTGGGGAGACGAGCGCCCAACCGGCAACAAGGGACCTTACGCGCTCATCCTCACCCCCACCCGCGAGCTTGCCAACCAAATCACAGACTGCGCCCAAACGATAGCAAAGCACTGCGATTTTCGCGTGCAATGCATCATTGGCGGCATGAAATACGAAAAGCAGATTAAAAACCTGAAGCAAGGCTGCGACATCCTTATCGCCACCCCGGGCCGTCTGCTCGATCTTATGAATCAAAAGGCTTGCAGGCTTGATAAGGTACGTTACCTGGTGCTTGACGAGGTAGATCGCATGGTTGACATGGGATTTTGGCCAAGCGTGCACACATTGTGCAAAGCGGTTACCGGCAAGCACCAAGCGTTCTTGTTCAGCGCAACTTTCACTCCTGCGCTCGAAGCGAAAACGGGGCTGCTGGTGCAAGACCCTGCCCGAATCGAAATTTCCCACAAAGGCGAAACTGCCGAAACGGTCGAGGAGTTCCTGATTCCCGTCAGTTGGAACCAGAAGCAAAACCTGCTCGTTGCTTTGCTAAAAGAACAAGGCACCAAACGCGTGCTTGTATTCACTCCAACGAAAATCGAAGCGGATGCCTGCTCTCGACGCCTGGAAAAAGAAGGCATCAAAGCCGACTCCATCCATTCCGATAAAAACCAAGGCAAGCGCAACAAAGCGCTACGCGATTTCCGTGAGGGCAAAATCGACGTGCTCGTGGCAACCGACGTGCTCGCACGCGGCATCGATATCAACGAGGTAAGCTACGTGATCAACTACACCGTGCCCACCTCGCCTGAGGATTACGTGCATCGCATCGGACGCACCGGTCGCGCCGGCGTTGCGGGAAGGGCCTACACCTTCATGTCGCCCGATCAGCTGCTGGAGCTTCGCGAGATCGAATATTTCACCAAAAAGCTCCTTGTTAACTACGAAGTCGAAGGCTTCGAGTTCGACGACTCCCGTCTTGTACCCGACCCCAAGCGTCCCACCAAGAAGATAAGCCGCCGAGGAAGAAGACCGCTGAGGATAGGACGCCGATAAAATTATCAAGACGGCTCTTGCGCTTGCGCCAACGTAAGCGCACAATGCGAGCTGCTGCATAGGGAAAGCTGCTAAAGATAAGTTCAGCCCCGCCAACCGATGAAGGTTGTGCGGGGCTCTTTAAATATTTAAAGGCTCAAAGGACCAAAGCCGAGGTAAACCATGGCAAATAACACTCTTCTGGCAAAAACTCGCAGGCAAGGCAGGATATGCATCGCGTTATTGGTGCTGCTTGCCTTCTCGCTCGGGGTCTCGGAGTTCAACGTGATCGGCATCGAGGCAGAGCTTGCAAGCGACTTCGGCGTTACCCTGCCTGAAGTCGGACAGTTCATCAGCCTGTTCGCGCTCACCTACGCCATAGCGACCCCTGTGCTGACGCTCGTCACCGGACGATTCAAGCGCTATTCCCTTTTGGCGGCTTATGCTCTTGTCTTCATTGCCGGAAACCTTCTTTCCGCGATTGCGAGCAACTTCGCCACCATGCTCTTTGCGCGCATCGCCTTAGGCCTTGTTTCGGGAACCTTGATCGCGGTTGGTGTCACCTACATACCCGAACTCGTAAGCTACAAGAAGGTGCCTATCGTGATTTCGGTGGTATACGCCGCTTACTCAATGGCAATGGTTGTCTCCACATCGGTGGGCAAAATCATGGCAGGCACCATCGGCTGGCATTACGTGATGTACTCCTCCCTGGCGCTAGCCGTGATTACCTGCGTGGCACTCATCGTGATCATGCCCCGAAGCGGATGCACCGACGAGCCCGTTACCGCGAAAGACCAGGCTAAACTCTTAATCGAACCCTGCATCATAACCGGATCGCTCATCTTCGTTTTCGGCGTTGGCTCGGTCTACGTGTTCTACGGGTATATCACACCTTACGTGCAAACCGTCCTGGGCATGAACAC
>CAVBOO010000211.1:0-2584 GCA_963597045.1 bacterium
ACAACCCGCGCGAGCAGAAGCGCAACCGCGTGCGCCAGCGCTTCATGCACAAGCTTTGCTTCTTCGAGGAGCGCTACGGCGAGCCCTTGTGCGTCGGCTGCGGCCGCTGCCTGGTGGATTGCCCAGCGACCATGGACATCACCGCCATCATCGACAAGGTAAACGCATGGGAAGAAAAGGAGGCGAGCCATGCCTAAGATCGTCGTCGAGCATGGATGCGCCGGCATCTGCGAAGGCTCCTCGCTTGTCCCCAAGATCGTGCGCGTCACCGGCATCAAAGAGCTCACGCACGACGTGAAACTCTTCACCTTCAAGACGCCCGAAGGCGCGGCACCCTTCGCAAGCAAGCCCGGGCAACTGGGCATGCTCTCGGTTCCGCCCTTCGGTGAATGCATGTTCTGCATCACCTCGCGCGGCGAGGATTACGTCGAGATGGCCGTGAAGAAGGTCGGCGTGGTAACCGAGCAGATGCACAAGCTGCGCGTAGGCGACTCCGTCGGCCTGCGCGGCCCTTACGGCAACAGCTTCCCCTACGAAAGCTGCAAGGGACGCAACATGCTCTTCATCGCGGGCGGCATCGGCATGGCCCCGGTGCGCGCCTTCCTGGAGTATTGCCTTGGCCATCGCGAAGACTACGGCCGCATCGACCTGGTGTACAGCGCCTCGACCTACGACGACCTGGTGTTCAAGGAGGAGCTGTTCGAGATTTGGCCCAGCTACCCCGACACACATGTGCACGTGAGCCTGTACCACGGCAACGAGAGCTGGACGGGGCCCGTTTCCTACACCGCGCCCTACCTGGAGCAGGTGGTTGCCGAAGAAGGGCTTTCCACCGATAACGCAGCCGTCACGCTCTGCGGCGGCCCCAGCCTGTTCCGCACCTGTCGCGAGTCGCTCGCGAAGCTGGGCTACAGCCTCGAGAACATCATCACCACGCTCGAAGCGCGCATGAAATGCGGCGTGGGTAAATGCGGTCGCTGCAACATCGGCGGTAAATACATCTGCCTGGACGGCCCGGTGTTCACCGAAGCCGAACTGGCCGACATCCCCCGCGACCTGTAAAAGGCCTGGTGGCAAGCAAGAAGCTAGCATCCGCAAGCAGCAAGCGCCCAGGGTGTCAGGGTGCCAGGCTGCTAGGCTGCCAACCTAGCACCGCCACCCCGGCATGCGCGCCAAGCGAAAATAAAGAAGGGAACGCACGGCTCATCACCGTGCGTTCCCTTCTTGGAGATCTATTTGATTCAGCGCTGTGGCTACAGGCCCAAAGCCTTCTTCAGGCTAGACACGCGACGGCGCGAAACGGGGATCTTGTCCTCAACGCCATCGAGAGTCAAAAGCAAAGTGCCGCCCGACTGAGGCTCGACTTCCTTAACCAGGGAAAGGTTGACCAGGTAGCCGCGGTGAACGCGGAAGAAACCATGGCCGTCGAGAGTCTTTTCAAGCTGAGCCAAAGAGACGGTGCTGAAGAAGCGATCGTCGGCGGTTTGCAGGTAAGCGTAATCGTCGCGTGCCATGACGAAGCGGATGTCATCGATGTTGATGAGGATCTTCTTGCCGCCCTTTTCAACAGGGATGCGCTCGGCCTTTTGAGCCTTGGCGTGCAGCATGACGTGCTCGCGCACGCGATGGATAGCCTGAGACAGGCGATCGGTTTCGACGGGCTTGACCAGGTAATCGACGGCTGCAACCTTGAAAGCATCCAGCGCGAACTCGCTGTATGCGGTGACGAAGACCACCGCAGGAGGGAACTTCAGGTGCTGCAGGGCGTCGGCAAGCTGAAGGCCGGTTGCCTCGGGCATGTTGATGTCGAGGAACATCACGTCGCAGGGATATTCCTTGAGCTTCTCGATGGCCTCGCGAACGCTTGCGGCTTCTGCCACAACCTCGGTTTGGTTGATTTCACTCAGGAGAAAGCGCAGTTCAGAGCGTGCTGGTGCCTCATCGTCAACGATAATCGCCTTTAGCAACTCGGGGCCTCCTTGAATTAGTTTGTAAAATGCAATTTTCGAGTATATCGTACCACGCTCGAACCGTGCATTTTAAATCTTCAAATCAGCCAAGTCGATGAAGTCCTCGCTCCCCTTCGAGCCATCGAAATCGGAGGCGGCGCTTGCGGCGGCCTTACGCTTCAACTGCTCGAACTCGTCGACGAGCTCGTCTTCAGCGGCGTGGTCCTCGTCCAGCTCATGCGCGCGATCTTTAAGGTACAGCGTAACGAAAGTGCCCTTGCCAAGCTCGGAGCTGATGATCATCTTCGAGCCCTCGCCGAAGTACCCGCGCAGGCGGTCGTTCACGTTCTTCACGGCGATGCCCAAGCCCGTGTCGGACACGGGATGAAGAATGTTGTCGAGCGCTTCCTGCGTCATGCCGACGCCGTCGTCGGTGACGTAGATGTAAATGTCGTCGCCCTTGCGCTCGCCGTGAATGCCGATGGTCAGTTTGCCCTCGGCAGGGAACGCGTGCTTGATCGAGTTTTCAACCAGAGGCTGAATCATGAACGAAGGAACCTCGAGTTCGCGAATCTCATCGGGAATCGAGGAATCGATGGCCAAGCGGTCCTCGCCGAAACGGCACTGCTCAAGGG
>CAVBOO010000212.1:0-2579 GCA_963597045.1 bacterium
GCGCCGATGTGGCAACCAGCCTCCCAGGCACCGCGCGCAATAGCCTCATTTCCTGAAAGGAGCTGCATGAAGTCTACCTCTTCTTCTATAGGTGAAAAGATGTATAAACGATTATTCGAGCTGTCCCCATCGTGCAGCAGGGAATTTATTTCTCGAACTTAAGGATAAAGCAACCGATTTGAATCACGTCGCCGTCTTTGAGCAGGACGTGCTCAACGGCTTGATTGTTGACCCAAAGGCCGTTGTAGGATTGGCAATCTTTGATGGACCAATCGGACCCCATGCGCTGCAGGCGTGCATGGGAACGCGAAACGGTCATATCGTTGAGGAAGATGTCGCACTTAGGGCTTCGACCGATAAGGAGCTCGTCTTTATCTAGGTTGTAAACCAAGCCCTCCTGACGACCCGAAGAATACCTTACCGTGAGCGTGGGCACACCGCTGGTTTCAGAGGGAGCGCTTGCATCCAAGTCGTCGATGCTGACAACCTGAAAAGCCTGCGTACCCTGCTGAAAGTGATAGCCACACATGGGGCAGCATTCAACGTCGCTGGATACCTCGTTATTGCAAACTGGGCAAAGTGCCATGATTCCTCCTTCGCAAGCCTCTGGAAGCAACGAACTATCGCATTCGATACTACCACGTGAAGATGTTGCGTTTATTCGCCGTAGAGCAATGGCGTCTTGTTAAGCAGAGTGCTTTGGACTTGATCGCCTTGGCCCCCGAAGAAGGAGCCGATGCGCCCAATGAAGATGCCGATACCTTCGAAGAAATTGGGAGCCGCGCAGTTCTCGGCGGCTACGATGTCCACGTGGGCGATTTCCTTATTGTGCTGATAGAAGGTCAGCGTACCAACCTTATCCCCAACGTGGACATCGCCCGAGACGTCATCGAAAGTGGCTTCCTGGCTGATGTTGCCTGAAAGCGCAAATACGGAAACCTTTTGCGTGGGGTCCGCAATGGTCGCCTTGAAGGTGACGTCGTTCCAGGCCTTGTTGGCAACCGTTGCCACAACAGGTGCGGAAATCTTCGTGCCGTTTAGAGTGCAGTCAAGCTTCTCGGAGCTGTGGGCAAGCGAATAATCAACCTGATGGGAATCGACCCAATCGTAGAGCGTTTGAGCATCGTCGAAGCGCTGGCTATGGCTTGTGGATCCCAAAACGATGGTGTAGAGCGTCTTACCGTTCCAATCCCAGGCACCCGAGAAGCAATTACCGGCCTTGTTGGTAAAGCCCGTCTTAACGCCGATGCATGAGTTCTTTCCGCTCAAAAGGCTGTCGGTGCTTTCCAGCTTCACCGTGGCCTTTGCGTTGTTGCGTGTCACCGAAATGGAATCCTTGGTGGTTTTGACGATTAAACGGAACGTGTCATATTGCATGGCGGCGGCCGTCATCTTGAAAACGTCACGCGCGCTGCACTGCATGTCGCCCTTGTATTGATCGTAATCAAGACCGTGGGGATTGCAGAACTTGGCATCGCTCATGCCAAGTTCTTGCGCCTTCAGGTTCATCGCGTAAATGAAGGCATCGTAAGCACTGCTCGGAATCTCCTCCTGATTGACGCCGTCCTTGGACGCAAGGGCGTCCTTAACCGTGGAGCCAAGCGATTCAGCGATTGCCTGAGCAGCATCGTTGCCGGAGTTGATCATCATCGCCTTCAGCGCAGAAGTCAGATCCATGGTGTCCCCCGCCTGCAAGCCTGCGGAAGATTCGCCGATTTGAGCTGCTTTCTTGCTTATTTCAACCGTACTAGAGGAAAGATCGCCGTACTCAAGCGCCACAAGCGCAGTCATAATTTTGGTGACCGATGCAATCTGGACCTGCTCGTCGGCATTGCGCTGGAAATAAACGATGCCGTCACTGTCGGCCACGATGGCGCTGCTGGCGGCGATGCTCGGGCAATCCTTCTTGGGGAAATTGCCCTTTTCGACCGTGGTTCCCATGATGACGTCGGACTTCTGAATATCGGCATAGGCATTGCCGATGAAGCCGAAGGACATGACGCACAGCAATAGCACGCACATCAAAGATGCGTAAGCGAAATACAGCTTGCCTTTTTGCGATGAGCTCATACAGCTTGTCCTTCTTCGGAGATTAAAGTAGCTACGAGTTTACTGATGGGAAAGCATGCTAATCAAGCCTAAAAGCTCCATGCACAGAAAAAACCCTCCCAGCTAAGATCGTCCCACCACAGAGATGAAACGAAACCTTACCAGGAGGGCCTTTGAACACCCTAAGGAGACTTGAAAACTAGTGCAGGTTCTTGCGTAGATCCAAGACGCGCTTAGCCTTGCCCTCGGATCGCGCAATCGTGCCGGAAGGAACGATGTTAAGGACAACCGCAATTTGCAAATTGGACTTCAAGCCGGCGGCAAGCTCCTTCTTAACGCGTGAAAGCTCAATGTCGTCGTTGATGCGGAACGCAGGGTTGCACTCAACGTCGAGCTGAACCTTCTCGAGGCCCTGACCATCATCGTTGGTGAGGATGATCTGGTAATGAGGAACGACTTCCTCAACATCGGTGATACACTGCTCGATCTGCGAGGGGAACACGTTGACGCCGCGGATGATAAGCATGTCA
>CAVBOO010000213.1:0-2575 GCA_963597045.1 bacterium
AACGAGGCCTTCGCCTACCCCTACGGCGACGTGTCGGACGTGGCGCCTTCGGCCCTGAAGAAGGCGGGCTACCTGTGCGCCTTCACCATCCACAACGGCCGCGTAAAGAAGGGCGACGACCCGATGCAGCTTACGCGCGTGCGCATGCTCGGCGAGTCGGCCCTCGAGGGCTTCAAGGCTCAAGTCCTGGGCGAGGACTACAAGTAAGCGCGTAGTCGCAAGCTAACGAGCGCGTAGCCGCGGGCCAACGAGCTCGCAGCCGCGTGCTAACGAGCGAGCAGTTGCACGCCAGTAAACGCGCAACCACAGGCTAGCCCGGATTTTGCACGTAAAAGCAAAGTAGTTCGACTAAAGGAAACATTCCAGGCTGATATTTGAATAGAAGAAAACCGTCCGATACGAATTTTCGGAAAACCAACCATCAGGAACCAACCATCAGGAAGGAAAACGATATGGAGCGTCCCAACGCGTGGAAGAAGTTGAGCGAAGAGCAGCTGGCCGAGCTGGAAACCGTGAACGCCGGCTTCATCGACTTTTTGAGTGAATGCAAAACCGAGCGTCGCGCTGCGGCCAAGTGCATCCAGCTGGCCGAAGAGGCCGGCTACAAGCCCTTGTCCGAACTTGTTGCGGCGGGCACCAAGCTGAAAGCCGGCGACAAGGTATGGGCCGACATTTACGGCAAATCGGTCATCTTGCTTCAGCTTGGCACCAAGCCCCTGGAGCAGGGCCTGAACATTTTGGGTGCGCACATCGACAGCCCGCGTTTGGACGTCAAGCAGAACCCGGTTTACGAGGCCAACGAGCTGGCCTTTTTGGATACGCACTACTATGGCGGCATCAAGTCGTACCAGTGGGTCACCACGCCCTTGGCCCTGCACGGCGTGATTGCGAAGAAGGATGGCTCGGTTGTTGACGTCAATGTCGGCGAGGATGCGGGCGACCCCGTTTTCTGCGTGACCGACCTGCTCCCTCACCTGGGCGGTGAGCAGATGGCCAAGAAGGGCAACAACGTCGTCGAGGGCGAGGCGCTCGACCTGTTGGTGGGAAGCCGCCCGCTCGTCATTGAGAAGAACGAGGACGCTTGCGCGGGCGACTCCGCCGACGCAGCCGAAAAGCCCGAGGACGAGAAAAGCTACGCCGAGAAGATCGAGGACATGGCCGCCAAGGAGGCGGTTAAGGCTCAGCTCCTAAGCGTTCTTTCCCAGAAATACGGCATCGAGGAGGAGGACTTCCTCTCCGCCGAGCTCGAAATCGTTCCCGCCGGCCCTGCCCGCGAGCTGGGCTTCGATCGCAGTATGGTCTTAGGCTACGGCCAGGACGACCGTGTGTGCGCCTACACCAGCCTGCTTGCTCAGCTGGCCGTGAACGACCCCGAGCGCACCGCGGTGTGCATCCTTGTGGACAAAGAGGAAATCGGCTCGGTGGGTGCAACAGGCATGACCAGCGCCTTCTTCGAGAACACGATTGCCGAGGTCATGGAGCTCGCGGGCGAATCGGGCGCCTTGCCCCTGCGCCGTTGCCTGGCTAAGTCCAACATGCTCTCGAGCGACGTCTCGGCCGCCTTCGACCCTGCCTATGCCAGCGTGTTCGAGGCGAAGAACAGCGCTTTTGCCGGCCATGGCCTGGTGTTCAACAAGTTCACGGGCGCGCGCGGCAAGTCCGGCTCCAACGACGCGAACGCGGAGTACGTTGCCAAGGTTCGCGCCTGCATGGACGACGCCGGCGTGTGCTTCCAGACCGCCGAGCTCGGCCGAGTGAACGCGGGCGGCGGCGGCACCATCGCCTATATCCCCGCGAAGTACGGCATGAACGTCATCGACTCCGGCGTCGCTGTTCTTTCGATGCATGCGCCCTGGGAAGTGACGAGCAAGGTCGACGTGTACGAGGCCTATCGCGGCTACGTTGCTTTCTTGGGCATTGCCTAATAAGAAAAACAGACGAGCTTGCCTTGGTTGTGCTTAAGGAAACGTGCGCGGCGGAGTACAATAGCGGGAATATCGCTCTTCATACGGAAGAGTCGAGGGGTTGAACAATCGGACGTCATGAAAAAGGAGTTGCATCAATGGCCTACATTTTCGAAGAACCTTCTCGTACCTTTAACGAGTATCTGCTTGTTCCCGGGTATTCCTCTTCCGAGTGCATCCCCGAAAAGGTGAGCCTGAAAACTCCTTTGGTCAAGTACAAACGCGGCGAGGAGCCTGCTTTGAGCCTGTCCATCCCCATGGTCTCCGCGGTTATGCAGGCAGTCTCCGACGACGGCATGGCCATCGCCCTTGCTCAGGAGGGTGGCCTTTCCTTCATCTTCGGTTCTCAGACCATCGAGGACCAGGCTGCGATGATCCGTCGCGTCAAGGACCACAAGGCCGGCTTCGTCGTGTCCGACTCCAACCTTACCCCCGCGGCAACCCTGGCCGACGTCCTCGCCCTTAAAGAGGCTTCCGGCCACACCACCATGCCCGTCACCGAGAACGGCCGCTCCAACGGCAAGCTCCTGGGCATCGTGACCGGCCGCGATTACCGCGTGTCCCGCATGGACCCCGAAACTCCCGTCTCCGAATTCATGACCCCTCGCGAG
>CAVBOO010000214.1:0-2567 GCA_963597045.1 bacterium
GTGATGCACTGCTCGATCTGCGAGGGGAACACGTTGACGCCGCGGATGATAAGCATGTCATCGGTACGGCCGATGAGCTTATCGATCTTGCGATGCGTACGGCCACAGGCGCAGGGCTCGCTGATGATGCGCGTCAAATCGCGTGTGCGGTAACGGATCATCGGGCAGCATTCGTTGCTGAGCGTGGTAAGCACCAGCTCACCCCACTGACCGTCGGGCAGAGGCTCTAAGGTCTCGGGATCGATGATTTCAGCAAGGAAGTGGTCTTCCGCGATATGCAAGCCTGCATGCTCGCCGCATTCCATCGCTACACCTGGGCCCATAACCTCGGACAAACCGTAAACATCGCAATACTGGGCACCAAGCTTGCGGGAGATCTCGTCGCGCATGTTCTGGGACGCGGGCTCTGCACCGAGGATCAAGCCGCTGACGGCAAATTCATTCGCGGGATCGTAGCCCATCTCGATAGCCGTATCGGCGATGTGCAAAGCGTATGAAGGGGTGCAGCAAAGGATATCTACCTTCAAGTCCTTAAGCATCTGAATCTGACGCTTGGTGTTGCCCGACGAAGTGGGAACAACGGCGCAGCCCATAGCCTCGGCACCCTGGTGAGCGCCCAAACCGCCGGTGAACAAGCCGTAACCATAAGAAACCTGGACCGTCGATTCCGCGGTGCCGCCGACCATGCCGATGCCGCGAGCAAAGCAATCGCCCCAGTTCTTCAGGTCGTTAGCGGTCTTGCCAACGACGGTAGCCTGACCGGTGGTACCGGAGGAAGCATGGTAGCGAACGACATCCTTGATAGGACGAGCAAAGAGCTTGTTGGGGTAGTTGTCGCGCATGTTCTGCTTCACGATGAAGGGGAACTTGCGCAAATCGCTCAGCTCAACCAAGTCATCAGGGGTAACACCCGCCTCATCAAAGGAATTGCGATAAAACTCCACGTTATCGTAGGCGTTTTTCAAGCTTTCGCGCAGGCGTTCCACCTGAAGCTTCTCAAGCTCTTCCCTGGGCATCGTTTCGATTTCTGGCTGGTAATACACCGGAGTTCTCCTATCGAAAATGGTTTTAAGCTAGGAGTCAGTGTGCCACACCGATTCAAAAGGCAAGGAAATCGAAGGGCAATCGGTAGCTATTACAGGATGAGTGAAGCTTATTATGTTTTGTTCTATGCATGAGCACAAATCGTGCGAAGCTCAAGAAGAGTCAAAAGCAAAATCGAAATCAGCCAAATGAAATAGAGGAATGCTGCCCTCTGATTAATACGAAGGAGCCGGAAAAGCTAATTTGACTCCTCTCGTTTTTTCAGCTCGGAGCAGCTTCGATAGGTCATAACACCCTGTATCACATAATAAACGCTCGTGAACAAGGAAAGAACAAGACCGGCATAGACGAAGCAGAACCCAAGCGGATAAGGATTGGCGTTGAAAAGGGGTAACCATGCGAAATCGCACCAGCCCAAGCCACTCAAAAGCGGGATGTTGATGATAAGCAAGCCGAAGCCGAAATAGAGTAAGGTGGTTGCAAGCTTGCCCGCGAAAACGACAGGCACACGTGCCCCAAAGCGATTAAGGAGAACAAAGCCCCCTGCAAGCATGACGAAATCGCGCACCAAAACGAAAGCGATGATCCACAAAGGCAGGCGTCCTATGATCAGCAAGGCAAGAACGGTGAAAATAACCAAAAGCCTATCCACGGCCGGATCGAGCAACTGCCCCAGCTTTGAGACGCTGTTGGTCCTACGGGCTATCTGCCCATCGACCCAATCGGTACCGGCGGTGATAGCGAAAAGGATGATCGCGAGAACATCGCGATCATCCAGGATGAGCATGACCACTACAGGGATCATGCACAAACGAATAAACGAAATCAAATTAGGGATCGTGAAGATCTCGTCATGGGCTTCGTACTGTTCGTATTTATTCTCCAAAGAAGAGCTCCCCTACTAAGCTTCCCCCTGCATTAAAAGCAAGACGTATCTTGCAAACAGCTAGTCATTATAAGACTTAATCGCTCTCCTCTTGAACTTTCGTGTGGCTTGCACAGAACTTGCTTGTTGCGGGCTTCTGGTAATCGGGGCCCATGCTCAAACAGTTCTTCGGGCATTCGCGAACGCAAGTTTCACATTGCACGCAATCGAAACGATCGATTTCCCAGGTCCCTTTAGCTTTATCCACCTTAATGGAATCGGTGGGACATTTCTTCGCGCAGATGCCGCAGAGAATGCATGCCTCGATATCGCAGTCGACGCTGCCGCGCAAACCTTCGGGCTGATGGCGCTTCTCAACGGGATAGAGCACCGTCTCTGGCTTTTTGACCAAAGACATGAGAGTCATTTTCCCTAACTTGAAACTTCCCATAGCTCTACCTTTCCGTGCAGCTGATGCAGGGGTCGATGGTCAAGATGATCATATTCACATCGGCGATCTCGCACCCCTTGAGCGCCATGGTCATGCCTGCGATATTTTGGCTGGTTGGCGTGCGAATACGCATCCTCTCAAGGAACTTGGTTCCATTGCCCGAGGCGTAATAGAACACCTCGCCACGAGGTTGCTCCAATAGGTTGG
>CAVBOO010000215.1:0-2560 GCA_963597045.1 bacterium
ACCCTGCCATGGTTCAGTCGGTGCCCGCGGCAAACTTCCCCGGCGCATCTGACCTGCCTGTTGGCGAGAAGGTTTGGCTGCAGGGCCCCGGCGGCCAGCCCTTCCCCGCCCTCGTCGTTTCCGTTGACGACGAGAAGGTCGTCTTCGACATGAACCACGAGCTTGCTGGCAAAGATTTGAACTTCGACATCGAACTTGTTGAAATCCTGGGCTAAGCCCTGCTGCGAGCTGTTTTAAGCGGCTGGCCTTAGGCGAGCCCCTTTGCGGCAATTCGCCGCTCCACAGCAAACCAGCCTTAAGCCGTGCGTATTCTTCGATGCGCACGGCTTTCTTTCTTCTCCTGGGCTCCAAGCGCAGGCAAAAGCGCCCCGCACCTAGGCTTGTAAAGATTTCGCAAAGTTTAACAATTCGCCTTTACCAATTCATGATGTGCTCTTTACCAGATGTTTGATTTGCTATCCTTTGTTCAAAGAAGTTGAACGCACATTTACGGGCGCCCAGCCGCAAAAGCCAGGTGCAAAACCGCAGGTGCTCAACTACGAGGAACCGATCGGGCACCCAAGGCGCCGGATCGAGGGATTTGAAATCTTCATCACGAGGGGCGTACATGGATTTAACTCTTCTGGGGTTTATCGACCAGGCTATGCAATATCCGGTCTTGTGGCTCATCCTTATCCTGGTTTTGTTCGTAACCATCGTCTCCGGCGCAACCGACGCCCCCAATGCCATTTCCACCGCGGTGGCCAGCCGTTGCCTTAAGCCCAACACGGCCATCGCCCTGGCGGCCGTGTTCAACATGGTCGGTCTGATTGGCATGACCTACATCTCCACCTCAGTCGCATACACCATGTTCAACATGGTCGATTTCTCGGGCAACACCGAAAACGCCCTGATGGCGGTGCTTGCCGCGATGGTTGCGGCAATCATCTGGGGCTGCGTTTGCTGGCTCTTCGGCATCCCCTGCTCCAAATCACACTCGCTTATCGCCGGCGTCACGGGCGGCGCGATCGCGATGAACGGCTGGGGCGGCGTTGTTCCCGACCAATGGGCAAAGGTCCTTATCGGTATGGCGTTTTCGCTGATCGCAGGCTTTTTGCTTGGCTGGATCTTCAACAAGATCGTCGAGTTCATCTGCAAAGGAATGGACCGCCGCAGCGCCAACAAGTTCTTCCGCGGCTGTCAGGATGTTTGCGCCTGCGCGCTTTCGTTCCTGCACGGCGGCCAGGACGGCCAGAAGTTCATGGCAATCGGCATTTTGGGCATCTCGCTTTCGTTTGGGCAATCGGTGCCCGACGCCAACGGCTTCCCCTTGTGGTTGATGGTTATCAGCTCGCTTGCCATCTCGCTCGGAACCGCCGTCGGCGGCAAGCGCATCATCAAGACCGTCGCCAACATGACCAAGCTCGAAATCCACCAGGGTTCCGCCGCCAACTTCTCGACGGTGACCACACTTATCACCGCATCCCTTACCGGCATGCCCGTTTCCACCAGCCATTGCAACAGCTCGGCGATCATGGGCGTGGGCGCGTCGCGCGGCCTGAAGAAGGTCGATTGGGGCATTGCCAAGAACATGCTTCTTGCCTGGGTTATCACCTTCCCTTGCTGCGGGCTTATCGGATACGTGCTCGCGCAGCTGTTCATGATGATTCTTTAATCTGCGCCCGATGCCCCTCGAAAACGAAGAACAAGCGCCCCGCGTATCTTGTCGGGTTTATCCCGAATACGACGGCGCAACCGTAGCCGAGGTGCTGCGCCAGCAGCTGCACATCGGGCGTAAGACCATCCGCCACGCACGCTACGTAGAAGGCGCAATTCTCGTTGATGGGCAAGCCGCCCGCACCGATGCTCAAGTGCATGCCGGCCAAAGTGTTTCGATCCGCACCGACGATGCGCTCGTTCGCGCCAGCGTGCCTGGCATCGTGCCTGAATTCGGACCCCTTGAAGTTCTTTACCTTGACGAGTGCTTTATAGCAGTGAACAAACCGGCCGGCATGGTGGTGCACCCCCGCGTGGGCAACACCGAGCACACCCTGGCAAACTACGTTGCCGGCTATTTAGAAGAGCACGGAATCCCTGGCAGCGTGCATCCCCTGCACCGCATCGATGCAGGAACAACCGGCATCGTGCTTTTCGCGCTTTCGAGCTTTGCGCAGTCCTCGGTTCAAGAGCAGCTCCATCGGTCATTCGAACGCGACTACCTTGCCATCTGCACGGGTTGGATCGAGGATGCTCCGCAGGGGGCTGCTGCCCCGTCCAAGGAAGAGGGGCTTGGTCTTGGCCACGGTATTGGTCCAGGTCTCGGCTCCGGCATTGGTCCGGACCTCGATCTCGGCCATGATGTTGACTCCGGCATTGATCCGGGTCTCGGCGTTGACCCCAGCCTTGGTCTCCGCGTTGACTCCAGCCCGAGTCTCGGTGCCTTCCGCACGATAGATGCCCCCATCGCCCGCCGAAGCGACTGCGATTCAACCAAATTTACGGTGGTGGGAGATGCCCCTTGTGTCGCAGGCAGCGCGAAGAAGGCCGTCACTCACTTCATGACGCTTGCGCACCTTGAGGG
>CAVBOO010000216.1:0-2558 GCA_963597045.1 bacterium
ACGTCGAGGTTTTGCAGTCTGCTCTTTCGGCCTTGGGTTTTTCAACGGGCAACATCGACGGCATGTTCGGCGCTCATACCGAGGAAGCCCTGCGTCGCTTCCAGCTGAACATGGGTCTTCCCGACGACGGCATCGCCGGTTCCATGACTTTCAGGGCCATCAACAACCTCGCTCATTCCTGGCGCGAGAAGAACGTGCATACCCCTGTGGTCAACATGGGCTTCGCGCGCGCTTCCGAGGCGCTCGAGCTTAACTTCCTTTGCCTATTCGGAACTGAGGATTTGCCCCGGCTGGTGGCTGCGCGCATGTCCAACCTTGCCATGGCCACCAATCCCAATTCCAAGGTCACCAGTGCCGAATCGCTTAACGTCGCGCCCGAGGATTCAACGATGTTCCTGCAGATCCTCGGCGCCTATCAAGCTCCGGCTCCAGGCGTTCCGACGGTCGATCTGGAACCAAGCGACACTTTGGTGCTGCGTCTTACCCAGGCCTTCCGCTCTACGGGGGCCAAGCCGGGTTCCCGCGTTACCCTTCGCCTTCCAGGCGATGCCTGGTGCGATGCGGGGGTGGAGCGCACGGCGCAGCATTTCGCGATCATCTTGCTTGATGCCATTTGCTCGGCAAGCCTGATCCTTCACGACGAACGAAAGTAGATATCCATGAATGCAGCTGCACTTATCCTTGCCGCCGGTGCCGGCACTCGCATGAAATCCTCCAAGCCCAAGGTTGCTCACGAAATCATGGGAAAGCCCTTGGTTAGATGGGTTGTCGATGCGGCCTTCGGCGCTGGCCTTTCCAAAGTCGTGGCCGTTGTTGGCCATGGCCGCGAGCAGGTGGAGCCTCTACTCAAGGATGTTTCCGTCGTGGTGCAGGACGAGCAGCTCGGAACTGCGCATGCGGTCAATGTGGCGCGCGAGGCTCTTATCGGCGAGTGCGATTCGCTGGTGGTTCTTACCGGCGACAGCCCTTTGGTAACTTCCGAGACCATCGCCAGGCTCGTCTCCCTTAGGGAAGAGCGCGCAGCCGGCGTCGTGGTGCTCACCATGCAGGCTGAAGACCCTACCGGTTACGGGCGCATCGTCCGTGACGACGAGGGCCAGGTTGCTGCAATCGTCGAGCAGAAGGACTGCACGCCCGAGCAGGCCCTGATCACCGAGTGCAATTCCGGTTTCTACTGCTTTGATACCAAGCTTCTGTTCGACGCCTTGGCCGAGGTTTCCACCGACAACGCCCAAGGCGAGTACTACCTTACCGACGTTTTGGCCATCGCCCGCGCAAAGGGCAGGGAAGTCCTTGGTCTTCTGGCGGCCGACAAAGACGAATGCCTTGGCGTGAACTCGCGCAGGCAGCTTGCGCAGGCGACGAAGTCCCTGCAGCGTCGAATCAACGGCAAGCATATGGATGCCGGCGTCACCTTCTGGGATCCCGATACCTGCTGGATCGGGCCAGACGTTGAGATCGCCCAAGACGTCGAGATCCTTCCTCAGACCATTATCGTCGGTGCTTCCAAAATCGGCTCCGGATCGGTTGTGGGACCAGGCTCTCGGTTGACCGACACCGTGGTGGGCGCCGATTGCGTCATCGACGAGACGGTCGCCATCCAGACCGTCATCGACGACGAGGTCGAATGCGGCCCACGTGCCTACCTGCGCCCGCAGACCCATATGTGCAAGGGTTCCAAGGCCGGCACGCACGTCGAGATCAAGAAATCCACCATCGGCGAGGGGTCCAAGGTGCCGCACCTTTCCTACATCGGCGATTGCACCATGGGCTCCGGCGTCAACATCGGAGCTGGCTCCATCACTTGCAACTACGATGGCGTGAAGAAGTGGCCCACCGTCATCGAGGACGACGTTTTCGTCGGCTCGGACACGATGATGGTCGCCCCGGTTAAGCTTGGCCGTCACTGCTTGGTCGCTGCCGGGTCTGTCGTCACCAAGGACGCAAGCCCTGAGTCGCTTATCCTTGCTCGTGCGCGCCAGGTGGAAAAAGAAGGCTGGAACGAAGGCAAGTAATTTCTACGCTGACAAAACGTTCGTTAGCGTTACTATGGCTAAGGTTGGATTGGGCGCATAAAGCGCACGTTTGATAGAGGTATTTCACTATGAGCAATATGAC
Source organism: bacterium (assembly GCA_963597045.1). Lineage (GTDB taxonomy): Bacteria > Actinomycetota > Coriobacteriia > Coriobacteriales > Eggerthellaceae > Anaerotardibacter. The sequence continues at coordinate 2,119 of CAVBOO010000216.1, forward strand.
TAAGAGCCTTGCGGTGTTTTCCGGCTCCACGTACCCCGAATTCGCCAAGGAAGTGGCGCGCTGTTTGGGCGTCGAGCTTGGCAAGGTTCAGCTCGAGAAATTCGCCAACGGTGAAATCTACGCTCGCTACCTCGAGACGGTTCGTGGCGCTGACGTCTTCATCGTCCAGTCCATCTCCGGCGACGTCAACGAGTCGCTCATGGAGCTTCTGATCATGATCGACGCGGCCAAGCGCGCCTCCGCACGCACGGTGCATGCCGTCGTCACCCATTACGCCTACGCTCGCCAGGACCGCAAAGCGGCTGCTCGCGAGCCCATTACCGCCAAGCTGGTGGCCAACCTCCTTACCACGGCAGGTATCGATTCCATTATCACGATGGACTTGCATCAGGGTCAGATCCAGGGCTTCTTCGATGTGCCCGTCAACCATCTGTCTGCCC
>CAVBOO010000217.1:0-2541 GCA_963597045.1 bacterium
TCATGGATGCCCGTGTCAAAGGTTGCCTGAGCGCCAGCCTCTTTAATCTGCTGGTTGACGAGTTTTTTGGCCTTGTTGTACATCTCCTCGATGCGAGCAGGATGAATGCGACCATCCGCAATGAGGTTCTGCATGGTAACAGCGGCGATCTCACGACGAACAGGGTCGTGGGAGGAAACCGTAACGCACTCAGGAGTATCGTCGATGATCAGATTGGTTCCGGTGATCTGTTCGAAATGACGAATGTTTCGGCCTTCGCGACCAATAATTCTGCCCTTGAGGTCATCGGAAGGAATGTGAATGGTCGAGACGGTGATCTGAGCCGTCTGATCGGACGCAAGGCGCTGGATGGCAACGCTCAAAATCTCACGTGCGGTTTTATCGGCATCGGCTTTCGTTCGAGCCTCAGCATCGCGAATAATCGCAGCCGACTCATGCACGACCTCTTCGCGAAGATCGTCAAGAAGCTCGTCTTTAGCCTGCTCTGCGGTAAGACCAGCGACCTCTTCAAGGCGAGACTTGATTTGACCCTCCTGTTCGTCAAGGTCGCGTGCGCGACGATCAAGTTGGCCCTGCAAAGACGAGAGCTGATGATCGCGGTGATCAAGCGATTCGGTGCGTTTGTCGAGGGAGCTTTCGCGTTGATTGAGGCGATTCTCGTTAGCGCGAACCTCCTTCATGCGTTCCTTGCTTTCGTCTTCCGCATCCTGCTTCAACTTGATTGCCTCATTTTGAGCCTCGAGAATGGCCTCACGTCGCAGGGTATCTGCTTCGCGCTTGGCTTCGTCGAGTACGTTTTGCGCCTGCTGGGTGGTTTCAGCGTTACGCTGGTTCAAAACACGCTGCATCAAGAAGTAGCCGATGAGGAATCCGACGATAATTGCCACGATGACAAAGATAACGGTGGTGATATCTCCCATCACAGATTCCTTTCGTTTTATAACTACTGGCTATATGCAGTATTCAAGGAAAAATAAAAAAGCCCTGAATACACGAGGGCAAGAGTAGACATCGGCTATCAAGGCCGATCACAAAAGACTATGTCTATAAAAAGGTGCCGGCGAAGGCACGAATACTCAAGCTAATGAACAATAGTAATGTAAATCAGGGCAATTTCCTAGAAGCAAGGCGATAAATGGACATCGGCCAAAATGCAATCTTTTTATTTTTGCTCGTTGGCATACCAAGATGCTGCCCGATAAGCGGAATCATGGTCGTAACCGCAGCGCAGAAGCTTTGCATACGAACTCTTCCAGGCATTTTTAGACCGCGTTGGATGAGAGGAGATGAAAGCGCAAGCCCGAGAGACCTCGTCCTCCCCATCGACGAACCCATCGGGAAAGCCCTGCAAGCTTTCAGCGGAAATGCCCCAAGCTGAAAGCGACTCAACGATGCCCTTAAGACCCTTACCGGCAGCGAGCTTTGCCCGGACGAAGGAGTCCGCATAACGAGCGTCATCCAAAATCCTGCAGCGCAAGGCACGTGAAATGGCGAAGTTGACGGAAGGCTCGGAAAAGCCCGCCTCGGCAAGCTTACCTTCGCACTCCTTAACCGAGCGATCCCTTACCGAAAGCAAGCGCATGAGTTTGCGCCACGCCTCCTTATCCTCATTGGTTTCGAGGCGCTCGAAAATTGATTCATCGCACTTCCCGGACGAGAAATCGTCGAGATTACAAGTACGGGGATTCTCTTCGACTGAGAAGTTTTGAAGGATGAATTCCTTATCGATGTAGACCACTGTTACTCGGCTACGTCCGCCACGCCATTACGATTGAGTGGAGCAAGTTCGTAATACTCGCGCACCTTGTTCTCGAGTTCATCGCGCAGATCGGGGTTCTCACGCAAAACGGCCTTAACGGCATCGCGACCTTGTCCAAGACGCTCCTCGCCATAGCTGAACCAAGAACCACTCTTGTTGACGATGCCAGCATCTACGGCCATGTCCAATACGCAGCCCTCTTTAGAAATGCCCTCACCATACATAAGGTCGAACTCTGCCTGACGGAAGGGAGGCGCGACTTTGTTCTTGACGACCTTGACACGAACTCGATTTCCCACGAACTCACCGTCGCGCTTCAAGGATTCAGTGCGGCGCACATCCAGACGAACACTCGAATAGAACTTTAAGGCGCGACCACCTGTTGTCGTTTCGGGGCTACCGAACATAACACCGATCTTCTCACGAAGCTGATTAATGAAAACGCAGGTGGTCTTAGACTTGGACAAAGAACCGGCAAGCTTTCGTAGGGCCTGGCTCATAAGACGCGCCTGCATACCAACGGTAACGTCGCCAATCTCACCCTCGATCTCGGCGCGAGGCACAAGAGCGGCGACGGAGTCGATGACGACGCAATCGATAGCGCCGCTTCTAACGAGCATATCGCAGATTTCCAAAGCCTGCTCACCCGTGTCGGGCTGAGAGATTAGAAGCTCATCAACATCAACGCCAAGCTTTGCTGCATACACCGGATCGAGTGCATGTTCAGCATCGATGAAGGCCACGATGCCGCCACTTGCCTGGGCTTCGGCGACGATATGAAG
>CAVBOO010000218.1:0-2523 GCA_963597045.1 bacterium
TCTCGGCGGCGCGTAAACGTTACGGCAATGACGGCAACTGTCTACTAGTCGAAGTTGGGCTTGATAACCGTTTTGCGGGGGCTTTTGGCAATTGGCAGCATCAGCTTAATCCTACCAGTAGACCACCATCTACCTGCGGTTTGTTTAAGTTGCGCATGCTTATCGAGAGCCCGTCCAAAGACGTGACTGTCCAGACGATTGGACACTTGTAATCTTCTCGGATATTGGTATAGTAATTTAATTTTCAACCGACGCTCGCGCAAATGCCCCCTGTTTCATGGACGGTGTATCTGTTAGACTAGTCCCATTGGATGTCGATATCCAATGGGACTAGTCTTGAGCGGAGGGGGCAATGTACTGCACGAAATGCAATCGCTACACCGATAGCAGTACCTGCCCTGAATGCGGAAAAGAGACTACCGAGGAAGCGCCCCATGTTGTTTACTGGTGCGATTCCTGCCGGATCCCCGTCATCCATATACCCGGCAATCGCCATATAACGTGTCCCGCCTGCGGTGGCGACGCGCACTACCTTTGCGCTGATATGAGGCCGGTCTTCCCCGAAGAGCGGCTGTTCTTCGAGGTCATGACCGGTAAGCCGAACCGTTTTGCCGGGGACTCCGTTTGGGCGTCCGGCAGTAAGTACTACGTCAACGGCAAAGCTTCCAACATTACTATCGCCGAGATACTCGCGGCCGACCCCGATAAGGTGAGGGCGGATATCGACGCGAATAAGGGACATAACGGTTACGAGGCGTTCGACAGCTATATCGAACGGTTCATTGAGGCGAACCGCGACCACCTTGACGCAATCGTGCATGAGGCCTGCGACTTTGTCGTTGACGCGGCCAAGGGGTACCCAGAGGAAAACCTTGTCGTCTCGTTCTCGGGCGGCAAGGACTCAACCGTCACCGCCGACATCGCCGTGCGTGCGCTCAGTAATCCCTACCTCGTGCATATCTTCGGGGACACGACGCTTGAGTTTCCGAGCACCACCGAATATGCGCGACGGTTCAGGGAGGACCACCCGCTGGCCATTTTCAAGACGGCTAAGAACTACGAGCAGGATTTCTACGACATGGCTTCCGTTATCGGACCGCCAGCGCGCATGATGCGTTGGTGCTGCTCGATGTTCAAGACGGGCCCCATCTCTCGTGCGTTCAAGAGTCTTTTCGGGGACGAGCCGATACTGACTTTCTACGGCATACGCAAGGGCGAGTCTGTTTCGCGAAGCAAGTACAACAGAATCGAGGACAGCGCCGAATCCGTGAAGATTCAGCGCCAGAAGGTTGCCGCGCCGATTTTCTATTGGAACGACCTCGACGTCTGGCTCTACATCCTCGCGGAGAAGATCGACTTCAACGACGCCTATCGGCTTGGCTATGAGCGTGTGGGCTGCTGGTGCTGCCCGAACAACAACGCACGCGCCCAGTTCCTGTCCCAGATATACATGCCCGAGGCGGCGACCAAGTGGAGGAACTTCCTGATCGACTTTGCGAAGAAGATCGGAAAGCCCGACCCCGAGGTCTACATCGATACCGGTAAATGGAAAGCGCGCCAAGGCGGAAACGGCCTGGCGGCGGCAAGCACGGTCCTTGTCGAGGCGAGCCACTGCGCGACCGACGACAGCGCCATGATCTTTTCCCTCGAGAGGCCCTACAGCGACGAGCTTGTTGGCCTCATGACGCCGATCGGAGATTACGCCCCTGGGCTTGGACGCCCCTTGCTCGATGAGAAGGTCATCGTCGACCACCGTACGGGCGAGCCGCTTATATCGATTATGCCGTTCGCCCAGTCCGGATACGAGTACGCCGCGAAAGTGCGGGTGCTCAAGGTCGGCGATCGGGATGCCTTGCTCCGGATGGCGAAGTACCAAGTCGTCAAGTACAACGCCTGCCGGCAGTGCCTGAAGTGCGAAGGGCTATGCCGCTTCGGCGCCATCACCATCACTGGCGACGGATACAGAATCGATCCGAACAAATGCGTGCACTGCCACCAATGCGTGACCGACAAGTACTTGGAAGGCGGCTGCCTTATGCGCAAGTACCTTAGGACTAAGGAAGACTAACGCCATGCAGATGAAGTTCAAGGCGCACCAATCCTTTGCCATCCGCAAGGGGTGGCTTGGCAAGGGGCTGCGTGCCCTCTCTAACCCCGACAACGGCGGGTTGTTGATGCCCAGCAACAGCAAAGCCGCAATGGACGAGCTCGGCCTCGGATCCAATCAGGTTGTCGCTTTGCGCTACTGGATGCAGACGCTTGGCTTAATCGGGCCTAAGGAGGGCTCGAGAAACCGCGAGCATGCGCTTACGAGCCTGGGCAACCGCATATATGAAAACGATCCCTACACGGAGGAGATAGGCACGCTTTGGGCGCTGCACTGCAACCTTGCCTGCGCCATGGAGGATGCCGCCTCGTGGTACTTCTTCTTCAACGAGTTCGGCATGAGCGTTTTCACGAAGGACGAGTTCACGCGCGGCCTCGAGCGCCACATCTTCACTTACAACGACAAGAAGGATATCT
>CAVBOO010000219.1:0-2521 GCA_963597045.1 bacterium
AGATCGGCCTCGAGCGTCTCCTCGAGCCCATCAGGCCCACTGACAACATGCGCTGCCACAGAGGGAAGCTTCAAGGCATTCAACGCCTCGCTCACCAAGACCTCGGTTTCAGGACGAGGTACAAGAACCCCCGGCTCGACCCTTATCGTCAGGTGACGAAAGGGGGCGAATCCGCATATAAGCTGAAGCGGCTCCCCTGCCCCACGTCTACGTACCCATTCGCGCATCTTGGCACGCTCATCGGCACTCAAGGGCTTGGCATAATTAAGGTACAAATCGATTCGCGACATTCCCAGAGCCTCGGCCAAGAGCCACTCCGCGGAAAGACGAGGGTTCTCGTCCCCGCAGCGCTCCAGATAAGACTGGCACCAGTCAAGAATCTCCTTGACGCTCCATTGCCTACCAGCAGAGGAAGCGCCCCCATCGGGAGCGCTTTCAGTCTTCAAGTTATGTTGCGTAGGCTCGTCCGCCACTACAGGGAAGCTTCCTCGAGCTTCTGAGCACGATCGGCTGCCTGAAGCGCCGTGATGACGTCTCCAAGCAAGTCGCCCAGAAGAACGCCGTTGTAGGTGCTGTTGAAGCCGATACGGTGATCGGTGACGCGATCCTGCGGACCGTTATAGGTGCGGATCTTCTCGGCACGAGCGCCGGTGCCGATTTGCGCCAAACGCTTTGCGCCTTCAGCGGCCTGCTGCTCGGCAAGAAGCTTTTCGTACAAACGAGCGCGAAGCACAGCCATAGCTGCAATCTTGTTTTGCAGCTGGGACTTCTGGTCCTGAGACTGAACGACCAAACCCGTGGGAAGATGCGTGATGCGAACCGCGGAGTCGGTGGTATTAACGCACTGTCCACCAGGACCACCGGCGCGATAAACATCGATACGCAGATCGGTTGCCTCGTTAATCTCGATATCAACCTCATCAGCCTCGGGCAAGACGGCAACGGTTGCCGTGGAGGTCTGAATGCGGCCTTGCGATTCGGTCTTGGGTACACGCTGAACGCGATGAACGCCCGACTCGAACTTCATGATCGAATAGACACGGTCGCCCTTGACCTTGAACTCGATCTTCTTGAAACCGCCGGCATCCGAGGGAGAAACATCCAGGGTTTCGATCTTCCATTTGTGATGAGAGCAAAAACGCTCGTACATCTTGTAAAGATCGCCAGCGAAAATCGCCGCCTCGTCACCGCCGGCTGCAGCACGGATTTCAACGATGATGTCCTTTTCGTCGGCAGGATCGCTCGGAATGAGCATCAACTTGATGTCCTCTTCAAGCTGAGGAAGCTTTGCCTCGATACTGGAAATCTCCTCCTGAGCGAACTCCTTCATGTCGGGATCGCCAAGCATCTCCTTAGCTTCCGCCAAGTCGTCCAAAAGCTGAACGTACTTGCGCGCCGCCTCCACCAGAGGACCCTGGTCGGAATAGTTTTTGGAGAGTCGGATATATTCTTTTTGGTTGTTAACGATCTCGGGGTCGCCGAGCTTGGCCTCAAGCTCTTGATAGGCCTCTATGATTTGTTCCAGTTTTTCGCGCATACGTTTTCCTTCATTGGCTTTATCGCGATAAAGCCCGAACCTAAATGATTTGTTTCCACAAAATGGTAGCACGAAGGACCCGCAACGCAGGCCCTTCGCTCATCTGCTTTGTGATTTAAGCCATGTCAGCAAGCTGGGCGCGCATCTGACGAAGACGCTCGTCCATGTCGGCAACCTTTGCCTTGTCCTTCTCGATAACCTCGGGTGCGGCATTGGCAAGGAAGCCTGGGTTGCTGAGCTTCTTGCCGTACTTGAGGTAATCCTTCTCAAGCTTGGTGATTTCCTTCTCAAGACGAGCACGCTCGGCGGCGAAGTCAACCAAACCGGAGAGTACCACGAACAACTCGGCGCCATTGGCGAGCACCAAAGAGGATTCCGCGGGCTTTTCGGCATCAAGACCGGCCGAGCTAACGGAAATGCGACCAAGAGCGCAAATGAGATCTTTCTGATCGTTGAACAAATCCAAAACGGACTGCTCGTCTGCGCGAACGACAACTTCAAGCTCCTGCCTAGGGCTGATGCCGTAACGAGCGCGCGTGGCACGAACGCCGGAAATGGCGGCAATTGCAAGTGCAATGGCGCGCTCTGCATCAGCGTCAAGGTACTTGGAAAGCGCTTCGGCATCGGGCCATTCGGCCATCATCAAGAACTCACCCTTTTTCACACAAGGAAGATCAGCATAAATCTGCTCGGTGACAAAAGGCATGATGGGATGAAGTAAACGCAGAGCCTGATCGAGCACGAACACCAAATTCCGCTGGCAAATCTCGCGATCGGCACCCTCGGCCTGCAGGCGAGGCTTGGAAAACTCGATGTACCAATCGCAGAACTCGTTCCAGAAGAAGGAGTAGAGTTCGCGTGTGATCTCGCCAAAATCGAAGGAGGCATAAGCCTCGTCAACCTTCGAAACAAGCGCCGCAAGACGACTGAAAATCCAACGATCGGCAGGCGTTGCGGGCTCAGGGTCGCCGGGAACATAGGAAT
>CAVBOO010000220.1:0-2490 GCA_963597045.1 bacterium
GCACCTGCCATGTCAGCCGCGCCTGGCTCGGCAAAAGAACAAGCTGGGGATCGCACGCCTACTTCAACGTCTCCAGCTTCAAGGGGTACCTGAAGGGAATGTCGGGCGTGGGCGTATGCGTTGACCCAGGGTCCGACTCCTACAACCACGGAACCTACACTTACAAGGCCACGCGCACGTCATGGGACCAGGAAACAGGCAAAGTAACTTATGAGGTTCTGATCAGCCCAAGTAAAAACCCTTGCACAGGAAAGCTCTACACTAAAAACAAGAAGGGCTACCAACGCGCGATCTTGAAGATAACGCTAACCAAGCAACCCTATACGCACCTGCAGCTGCAAAAGTCTTCAAGCAACACGACCATAAGCTCCACCTGCGATTACTACGATTTGGCCGGAGCAACCTACGAAATCAAGAACAGCAAAGGCAAAGTGGTGGACACCCTTGTTACCGACAGCAAGGGAAACACGCGAGCAAGCAAGAAGCTTGAACTGGGAACCTACACCTACCAGGAAACCAAAGCGGCAAAAGGCTACGAGCTGGACAAGGCAACTCACACCGTCAAGCTCACAGGATCCGATGCAAGCAAGGGGCTTGCCCTCTCGAAGTGCACCGACGTCCCCTACACGCCCCTGCGTATCAAGAAGCAAAGTAGCGACCCTGCACTGGTGGAAGGGAACCAATGCTACAACCTGGCGGGCGCAACTTACGAGGTAAGTAACGAAGCGGGAACCGTGGTAAGCACACTTGTAACGGATGCAAACGGAAACTCCCCGCTCAGCACCCCCCTACCGGAGGGCAACTACCGCATCCGAGAGGTCAAGGAGGCCACCGGCTATCAAATAGACAACAGTGCATACTCGCTCAAGGTAAGCAACGCCGAGGCGAATAAAGACGGCATCGTGGTGTTCAGCTGCTCGGACGTGCCGGCAACGGACATCGCGGAAATCCTTCTTGATAAGGTCGACCGCGAAACGAAAAAGCGCCTGCCTCTTGCCGCCGCCAAGCTTGAAGGCGCACTATTCGACGTGCGCTACTACGCGGGATACTTCAACACGCCCGAAGAAGCCCAAGAGACAAGCGCTGACGTGCTCACGCGCACCTGGACCATGAAGACAGACGGCACCGGCGAAGTCATATTCGACGACGAGCATCTTTACGAAGGGGATGAGCTATTCCGCGACGTAAATGGCAACATCGTGCTGCCTTTGGGCACCTATGTGATCAAAGAAGCCTTGGCGCCAAGCGGATACAATATCAACACCACAAGTTTCGTGCGTCAGGTAAAGCAAAAGGAAGACACCACAGCTACCGACACCTTCGAAAAGCTTGTCGGCGCCAAAGCTGTAGATGAGCAGGTAAAACGTGGAGACTTACGCTTCGTGAAATGCGATGAAGCAAGCCAAGCACGCATGGCACGCGTCCCCTTCCTTATCATGTCACGCACCACAGGCGAATGGCATCTGGCTGTAACCGACGAAAACGGACTCTGGGCATCCAGCGCAGCCTACAACCCGCACAGCGTCCAAACCAACGCAAACGACCAATGCGCGCAAGGAATCGAGCTTTCCAAGAATGAAGTAGGAAACTGGGAGGCAAACTGCGACCAGGCGACAATCGACGAATCTCTTATCCGAAACGATGCATCCTGCTGGTTCGGCCAAGACGCGGAAGGCACAACAGCACAAGCCAACGATTCACTCGCGGCACTCCCCTACGACACCTATCTTGTGCAAGAGCTGCGAAGCTCGGCAAACGAAGGCAAGAAGCTCATCTCCTTCGATGTGAGCATCACGCGCGACATTTACGAAATCGATCTGGGAACCTTAAGCAACTCTGACGAGCAAATCTACCTGCTTACCACCGCACACGACGCTGCAGACGGCAACAAGCAGATAAAAAGCGACAAGACGGCAAGCATCACCGACATCATCGAATTTCACGGGCTTAGCGCTGGCACGGAATACCGCATCGAAACCTGGCTTGTTAACAAATCAAACAATGAGGTCGTCGCAAAAGCGGAAAACGACTTTTCGCCCGAGGGTTCCGAGGGTGAGACCCAGGTAAACATCGATTTCGACACCACCAAGCTCGAAGGAAGCACCGACCTTGTGGTTTTCGAGATGCTTTATGGGCAAGACGACGGGAAGCTCATCGCAAAGCATGCAGACCTGGACGACGAAGGCCAAACGGTTTATTTCAGCAAGCCAAACAACCCCAGCAACGAATCGAAGCGCAAAAGCGCATTAAGCAGCATCACGCATAAGCTGCCTAAAACCGCAGACAAAACCAAGATGCTAGCTTGCGCGATACTGGCGCTCACTCTGATTGGCGCCGCTGCAAGCTATCTGATAATCCATAAGCGCAGGCTGCAATCACAGCCGAACTTCCGAGAAGAAGCCCGCAGGCGCGCCCTTGGCTTTAGCGAGCATAACCAGCACAACGATCAGAGTTGGGACGATTCCACCTGGGCGGGCTCTTCACGATGAT
>CAVBOO010000221.1:0-2450 GCA_963597045.1 bacterium
CCTACGACGAGGAAGCCCAAGGCTGGACCAACATTTACTACATGCCCACAACGGCCGAGAACGGTTTCTCGCCCGAACTGCCCAAGGTGAAGGTCGACGTCATCTACCTGTGCAGCCCTAACAACCCCACGGGCACCGTCCTTAATGCCGAGCAGCTTAAGGCTTGGGTCGATTATGCCAACGAGAACGGCTCGATCATCATGTTCGACGCCGCATACGAGCGCTTCATCACCGAGCCGGGCGTGCCCCACTCCATCTTCGAGGTGGAGGGCGCCAAGACGTGCGCCATCGAGTTCCGTTCCTTCTCCAAGACGGCGGGCTTCACGGGCGCGCGCTGCGGTTACACCGTCGTTCCCAAGGATCTTGTCCGTGACGGTCAGAGCTTGAACGCCATGTGGAATCGCCGTCAGACCACCAAGTTCAACGGTGCCTCTTACGTTATCCAGCGCGGTGCCGCTGCGGTCTACACCGAGGAAGGCGCTGCTCAGATCGAGGAAACCCTTGATTACTACCGCAACAACGCCAAGGTGATCAAAGAGGGTCTGGAATCCGCGGGCTTCACCGTGTTTGGCGCGGTCAACAGCCCCTACATTTGGTGCCAGACCCCCGAGGGCATGGGTTCTTGGGAATTCTTCGACAAGCTGCTTACCGAGGCCAACATCATCACCACTCCCGGTGCTGGCTTTGGCCCTTCGGGCGAGGGCTATATCCGCCTTACCGCATTCGGCGATGCCGATCGCACGGTCGAGGCCATGGAGCGCATCAAGAAGCTCATGGCTTAAGGCCTACATCGCGGATTGCTTTGTGCGGCATTGCTTGAGCCGGCTCGGCAGCGCCATAGGTATTTCAGCCTGAAATAAATGAAAAGGGCATGGGTGGCAGCTTGAAAGCGTTTTGCCGCTCATGCCCTTGTTGTTGAGGGTATGTTTGGGCTAAAGGCGTAAACTTTTCCCTGATAGGCACGTTTATATTGGTGTGCCAAGGCGGCAAAACGGAAACGAAAGGAAGGCCATGGAGGCAAAGCGCGAATGGGTTCTCGTTTTCGATTCGACGCATGCGGCCATGGCTGCCCAAAGCATCCTGGCCGCCCTTGATCCTTTTGTTATTCCGACGCCACGCGCAATCACCGCAAGTTGCGGCATCTCCTTGCGTATGGACGAGGCACGAGCAATCGAGGCGAAAAAGCTCGTTCTCGATCATTCGGATATCTGCGAGCTTTCCAAGTGGTATGCCAAAGTGGATGGAACCTGGGTTCCTGCCGCTCCCGGCGAGCTTGAGGAGGGCGCTGCCCTTCTTGAGGTAGGAGAGCGTTCATCCGCTGCATCGCTCTCAAGCTCGGTTGCTCAAGGTGCGCCCCTTCGCCTGGGAGGCGACGAGGACCCGGCCGATCCTGTTGCCGCGGTGCAGGTTCGTACTGTTCTCTCCGATGGGAAAAGCGAACTGGCGCCTATGACGGTGCAATCCGAGCATTCCTTAGACGTTTACGTGAACGAAAAGCTCACCATGCGTGTGGTTTGCACGCCGACGCGCCTTTTCGATCTGATAATCGGCCGGTTGTGCACCGAGGGACTTATTTCCGGCATCGATGAAATCGAATCGATCGACTTGCTTGCAGGCGGTAGGCGCGCCAACGTTTACCTGCGCAACCGTCAGGCCGACTTATCGCGTGCTCATGTGAACGTCGTTCCTACCTGTTGTACGGGAAATCAGCTTTTCAACAGTTACTTCGTCAACGATGACAGTATGCGAAAGCTCGAAAGCTTCGACTGGGACCCCGAGTGGGTGTTTTCCTTGGCGCGCATGCTTGCAAGCGATACGCCGTTGCACCGGCAGACCTTCGGCGCGCATAGTTGCTATCTTTCGCACAAAGGCACTTTGATTTGCTGCCGTGAGGACCTTGGCCGTCATAATGCCCTGGACAAGGTGGTGGGCAAGGCCATGCGGGAAGGCATCAAGCTTGAGGAATGCATCGTGTACAGCTCGGGGCGTGTCCCGGTTGACATGGTGCAAAAGGTCATTCGTGCAAGAATCCCCGTTCTTGCGTCTAAAGCAGTCCCCACCGATATGACCATTCGCCTGGCAAAGGAATTCGATCTTACGCTCATTTGCTCGGCGCGCCCTGATTCCATGAAAGTCTTGAATGGCCCTAATTTTGAATGACTGATAGGCGGGATCTCTGAGGTTCCGATTGACTGAGCAGGCAGCGAATTGGCTTGCAATGCGAAAAACTCGTGCAGCATGCATTGCCGCACGAGTTTTTATTCTTGAGCAGGGCTTTTAAGTACCCGTTTTATTTGGCTGCCTTCAAGCGCGATTAGTATTTGCGCAAGAGCACGCCGACGCCGATGCAGACGATGGTGAGCACGGCGAAGATGATGCCGTACGTGTTCTCTTCAGCCATGAACATAAGGGCGGTGCTGATGAGCATCAGGGCGCTGCATCCGAAAATG
>CAVBOO010000222.1:0-2421 GCA_963597045.1 bacterium
TACCGTGCAGCTGTATTACGGTGACGCGATGATGGTCTCGGGGAGTTTGTCGCTTCCAGATGATTCAAGCTACTTGGACGATAAGGGAGCGGTTGCCAAGCTTGCCGTCAAGGATTGTTCATTTGCTGAAGGCAGGGGGCTGGCTAGCTTAATCGGCTCATGGAGGAAAGGCCTCATTGCAAGTTCGTCAGAATCGTTTGACGCGATTGAACTTGCTGCTCGCGGTGTTGCCTTGCCAGCAGAAGATGAGTCGGTCGGTGCATCTGACGCTTCTTCGCTGCTGCTTGCGGGTTTGATCCCTTTCGATGAGCTGAAGTCCTTGATTCTTGCGTTGGCTTTTGGTTTCAGGCCGAGCTTGTCTGCAAGCCTGGTGTATGGCGATTTCAAGCTTGCGGGGCTGGCTCATCTTGTAGCGGTTTCTGGTGCCCATTTGGCGCTTGTGTCAGGTTTCGCCCTCGTTGTCTTGCGAGGCTTGGGCCTTGGCGTTCGTCCGCTCTGTTGCTTGGTGTTCGGCTTTTTGGTCCTTTATGTGTTTATGGTTGGCATGCCTATCTCTTGTTTGCGCGCTGCGGTTATGGCGGCTTTGTCGTTGCTGTCGTCGTTGAGCGTTCGAAGGGCGAGCTCTATTTCGGCTTTGAGCCTGGTTATCGTGCTCTTCGTTGCGATAGACCCAGTTTGCGCTACCTCGGTTTCGTTTCAACTCTCCGTTTTGGCAACCTTGGGCATCGTGTTGTTTGCGCCATGGTGCAAATGGTGGTTGGCCTATGTTCGTTGCATGCCGCGCATCGTCAGCGACTCTTTGGCCGTGACTCTATCCGCAACGGTTCCGACATTGCCTTTAACAATCAGCCTGTTCTCGCAGTTGCCTTTGGTGTCGCCTTTGGCCAATCTTGTTGCCGGGCCAATCTTGAGTGTCTCCATGGCGCTCTGCATGTTTTTGGTTCCATTGGCCCTCATGCCGGGCCTTTTGAACGTTGCGATGGGTTTGCTTGTTGCTGTGTTGGGCTGCTTTACTCTGATTGTTCATGGACTGGTCGGTCTACCTTATGCATGCGTTCCTCTTTCCCTGCAGCCGGGCATCGCTTTCGTTTTGGGTGTTTTAATGTGTGCGGGTTGGTGGTTTACTTGGCCTAAACCTAGTCTTCGAAGTGCTTCGATCCTAACCTTTTCCTGCGCTGTAGTCGTGTTCTTCCTGCTGCTCGTTATGGGCGGCTCGCGCGTGCTGTTTCATGGGGATGATTTGGTTATGTTGGATGTTGGGCAAGGCGATGCGTTCCTGATTGAAAGCAAAGGCGAGTATCTTTTGATCGACACCGGCCGTTCGGATTCGAAGCTTTTGAAGGGCTTGGCAAGTGAGGGCGTAGCTCATCTTGATGGCGTGTTGGTCACCCATTGCGATGATGACCACTATGGATCGCTTGATGCCTTGCGGGGCCTTGTCTCCGTTGATGCGATGTATGTGGCAAAGGGAATCTCGGAACTCGATAATACCAAGGCTAAAAAGATCGAGTCCTATTCGCAGCTGCTGACGGGGCGCGAAGCGTATGAGTTGAGTCGTGGATCAGTGCTGAATCTAGGCGATTTCACCTTAGAGGTGATTTCGCCTGATGCCGTGGTGGACGGCGGGAACCAGGATAGCTTGACGATTATCGCGTCGGTTGATGTTGGCGGCAAAACCTGGAGGACGCTCTTGTGTGGTGACGCCGAAAGCGAAACGCTTGAAATGCTTGGTTACAAGAACATGCTTTGCGATATTGACGTGCTGAAGGTAGGGCATCACGGATCTCGCGTTTCCTTGAGCGATGCTTTGCTGGAGCAGCTGAAGCCCGAGGTTGCGCTTATCAGTGTTGGTGCGGGAAACAGATACGGCCATCCGACCGAGGAAGCTCTGGAGACGCTTGATGAATGTGGCGTCCAGGTATTTAGGAGTGATGAGTCGGGTAAGGTGATATGCTCCTTTGGCGGCAACGGGCTCAAAGTCTGTGCTGTAGGGTAGAATACGGCCTATGGCTAATTCCAATAACAAAGCGCCCCTTCTGCCTGCCTACCTTGTGCTTGGTGAAGATGAGCTTAAGCGCGAGACCGTGCTCAAGCGCCTTGAAGCGCGCCTTTCGACGATGGGCGATCTGAGCTTCAACTACGATCGCTTTCAGGGTGAAACGTCCACGGGCGAGGAGATCGTCAACGCTGCCAACACCTTACCCTTTGCAAGTGAAGTGCGCCTGGTCAGGGTCGATAGAGTCGAGCGTTTGAAGAAGGCCGATTCCGAGCAGCTTGTTTCCTATCTTGAGAACCCAGCTCAGACGACGGTGCTGCTGCTGATTGCCGACAAGCTTGCCAAGAACACGAGGCTCTACAAGGCAATCGCCGCTTTGGGTAAAACCGCGATCATCGATTGCGCTCCTTTGGACAGGCGTGATT
>CAVBOO010000223.1:0-2416 GCA_963597045.1 bacterium
CCGTAAGGAGACTGGCTGCCTAGCAACCTCCAAGCGTGTAACCGACCTTGTTGACGCCAATCAAGCCGCGCTCGTTGAAAGCAACGCCGAGTGAATGCAAGTTCGCGACTTTAACCTGGCTAGTTGCGAGCTGTGGGGTCTTTAGTTTGGGAGTAGCTAGACGCGCTGTTTTCAAGTTCGGCTCTTTGAGGCCAAGCTTTCGCAAAAGCGAAGGGGGGACCTCGTAGCTTTGCTCAACCAATCCAAAGAAGGTGAAACCTGAATCAACGCAGATGCGCATGACGCACGAGCTGCCCGACTTGAAGGCAAACCCACCCGCCGCAGTACCGACGAGGGAGCCGATAAGCGCAGGTATGGTTGCCTCAGGTGCAATAACCGCGGCGACACTCAGACCCACGATGCCGCAAACCGTCATGAACAGCGATTGGCTAAGCCCACTCGCCATTTCAACAGGCTTCATCCTGCCGGATGCAACCATATAGGAGTCACGGCAAGTCTCAACCGTAAGAACGACCAAGGCGGCTATGACATTTGCACCTTTAGTGCCAAGCGCTGCTACCTTTATGGTCTCGCCGAACACCCCTTTTCCGGCCGCAGCGGTGATGGCAGCGGTGGCCGATCCGGTAACGAACCCGGTTGCCGCGCCGTCGCATGCCGCAGCGCCGATGGTACGAAGGTGCTCGTCATCGAGCTCGCCCGTCTCGATGAGGTAGTCGATTGCCCGGTAGACCTCAGGGGCAACCTTCAAAGCCGCGCTTATTGCGGCCGCACTTGCACCGGCCTTGAGCGCCGACTTCAGAATCGCCGCGTTCTCGATAAGCTGCTGGGAAGTCAGGCCATCGTCCGAGGGATCGAGCTTCTCTCCGTTGGAAACCTTAACGGCTTTCTCGCGCATCTCGGCATTGGTGGCTGCACGGCCCTTCACGCCGTTATCCGCCTCGATCCTGTCGGTAAGGTTATCCCTTACCTTGCCCCAGCGCTCGACTTCCTTATCAAGACCGCGCGCCTCCGCTCTTGCGATGCGTTTCACGGCGTATGCCTTGGCATCCTCGAGCTTATCCGATGGAACAAGCCCCTTCATGCCGTCGTAGAGCAGATCGTCGGGCGTCTTTCCCTCAAACCCCTTAAGTTTCGCCCACTCTTCGAAAGACAGGTCCTGGAAGCGCTTCGGCCTTGCCGAATACGAGTCGTTCAAGGTGGTAGCAAGCTTTCGGGCGATGTTCTTCGGATCGGTAAGGAATTTCAGCTGGTACAGATCATCGCTGAAGGCAACATCGGCGGAGCCAAGGGCATGAGAATCTAGGCGTTTGCCGTTGAGGGGAAGCCTCTTTACAGCGGCGTCAATGTTTGCGGTTCCGTAGGCCCATTCCTCGGCAAGGAACCCCTTGAGGGATTCCTGGGCTCTCGCGCTGTTCTTGTAGTGGTCGTAGGAGTCCATAGCCGAATAGAGCTCTTCGATGGCGGCCTCAACGCCGTTGATCCACTCGGCGGAATCCATGCCGCGAAGGGCGCCGAGCCCTTCGAGCGCCACGAACTCGTAACCGCGGTCAAACTCATTCATGGCTAGGCCTCTGCAAAGTCCCTGAGCATCTCGTCATAGAAGCGTTTCACTGCATACTGGTAACGCTGCTCGCGGATTTCAGACGCCTTCTGGCGCATAACGACGGCCGCGTTGGTCCCACTTGCGCCATCGCTTACGGCCTTGCTGACCATCCTCACAAAGCCGAAGACAGGGTTGTCGTCGGCTTTGGTCTCGGCAGGTGCCTCTTCCTCGCCGGGGCGAAGAGACGCAAGCAGGTCTTCGAACTCCTGCCCATGCGCTTTCGCCCTGTCCAGAAACTCCCAGTAGCCCTCTTTGGAGGGCGGCTCGGTGTTAACCGTGATGCAGGCGTGCTTCCCGCTGACGCCGATGTACACCCCGTCCTCGTCCACGGCTTTATGGTTCTCGAAGCGTATGGCTTCGATGTAGTCGTTCGCGCCCTTGGGCCATCCGATGAAGATGACCTTCTGGGATGAGGGAAGGGGCGTTTGCGCAAACTGATTCTCGTTGAACATCGTAGCGTCGATACTTCCGTCGACGGGTCCGACAGTCTCGTCCTCGGAGTCGTCCTTAGTTCCGATGAGGTTATAGAGACGCTTCGAGAACTTTCCGGTGTCAGAGGCCTCGACGACAAGAATCGACTCTGCCGTATTAAACATGATTAGCCTTTCTCGCTCGGAGGAGCATTGACGAACATTATAAGCTCGAGGTCAAGCAGGCTAATCAGCTGCCAACTGAGAGGGCATCACCCCGCCGTCAAATGCCCGGCCGCCCCGGCCGTGTCCACCCGCATCATCGCGTATCCGTAGTTCGACGAGCTGCACGTCGTCCCGTTGCCGCCCACGATGGCCTTGCAGTTGTAGAACGTCGCCATGC
>CAVBOO010000224.1:0-2415 GCA_963597045.1 bacterium
CTACGACGACGCGCTTGCCCTCATGGGCCTCTTCGGCCTGAGCAAGGGCCACCTCGGCCAGTTCCGCCTCGATCTGGCGGCGACGGGTGTTGGTTTCCTCAAGCTCTTGAGCCAATTCGGATGCACGCTGAAAATCGTCCTCAAGCAAAAGATCGAGCGCCAGCTGAGCATTGCCCATACGTCCCGCAGCATTCAGGCGCGGAATAAGGGAGAAGCTTAGGTTTGACGCGGTAAGAACCTTGCCCGTCTGCCCCGATGCGCCGATGAGCGCGGCAACGCAAGGGCGCGGCTCGGTGTTGAGCTTCTTCACTCCGGCAGCAACCAAGGCGCGGTTCTCGCCTACCAGAGGCATCAGATCGGCAACGGTGCCAAGAGCGGCCATGTCGACCAGATCGAGCCACAGGTTGGGCTTGCCAAAGCGCCCGCCCATAACCTGGATGACTTTAAGCGCGACCCCGGCTCCTGCAAGGATGGAGCTTTCGCAGTCGCCGCATTTGGGGTCGACTACCGCAACCCCCTCCGGGACAAGATCGGCGGGCTCGTGATGATCGGTGATAAGAACCTCAACTCCGGCATCGATAAGCTGTTTGACCTCGTTTTTTGCCGCGATGCCGTTATCGACGGTTATTAAAACGTCAGGATCGTAGCTCAGCGCTCGCTTGATGGAGGCATCGGTTAAGCCGTAACCCTCTTCGAAACGAAGCGGAATGAAGGGCACCACATCGGCGCCAAGCTCGCGCAGGCCACGCGTCATGATGGTGGTGGCGGAAATGCCATCAAGGTCGAAGTCGCCGAAAACCAAGATGCGCTTTTCCTGAAGAAGCGCATCAGAAAGGCAATCGGCCAACTGCGACATGTTCGCAATCGAATAAGGATCGAGCCAATCCCTATCGAGCGACGGGTTCAAGAAGACCTGGGCGCTTTGAACATCGGTGATGCCCCGAGCAACCATAACGGTGGTGATGAAAGTGGGAAACCCCAGTTCCTCACTGAGGGTTTCCGCCACGGACTTGTCCGCGGGCAGAATGCTGATACGTGCTGACATAGTGCAAACCTGATTCGCTGAAGACTTTTTTCTTCCCCATTGTCGCACACCTGGAAAGCTCCGCGTGCCCCAAAAACGTCCCATCGGGAAACGGCAGCACGCAGCTTAAGGAACGATCAAAAGAACCAGAAGAGCATCCATGAAATTGAAATTAGCGCTGGTTGAACACCTGCTGGGATTTCTCAAGCCCAACAGCGATAAGCGACTTGGCGGCCTCAGCACCGCGATCGCAGGCGGCAACGAAGTCGTCCATCGCATCCTTACGAGGAACCTGCAACACGAAATCAGGAACGGGCATGCGTCCGGGAGGGCGCCCAACGCCCACTCGAACACGCAGGAAATCGCGCGTTCCCGTCTTGTCGATTATGGAACGAAGCCCATTGTGACCCGCATGACCACCGCCGCGCTTCACGCGCGTAGTGCCAGCGGGGATATCAAGCTCATCGTGAACGACAATCCATTGATCAGGCGCAATGGCATACTGCTTTAAAAGTTTGGCAACCGGTCCGCCCGATAGGTTCATGAAGCTTTGAGGCTTGGCCAGCACCACATCTTCGTACTTGCCGCCGCCGAGGGAAAGCTTCCCCTCGCCAACCAAGGAACCGCAAGCGTTCTTCCAGTAATTGACGTGAGCTTCTTTAGCTAGAAGGTCGACTACCTCAAAGCCAGCATTATGGCGCGTATGCTCGTACTCCTCGCCTGGGTTGCCCAAGCCTACGATAAGGAACATGAACTACAGCGCGAAGTTGGGATCGAACATCTCGGAGATGGAAGTGTTGCCGAAAACATTCTGGATCGCACGTGCGAACAAAGGGGCAACGGAGATCACATGGACCTTGCCCGCATTTTCCTCGTCGACGGGGATGGTATTGGCAACGATTACCTCGGTGATATCAGGGTCGTTCAAACGCTCGAGTGCGGCACCGCTGAACACGGGATGTGTGCAGGTGACGTAAACACTCTTCGCGCCCTTGGCTTTGAGGGTCTTAACCGCGGCAACCACAGATCCGCCGGTGTCGATCATGTCGTCGTTCAGGATGCAAACCTTGCCCTCGACATCGCCGATAAGAGCGGTGACTTCGGCCTGGTTGTGCTTCGGGCGCTCCTTGTGAAGGATAGCCATCTCGCAACCGATGATGTTGGACATCTTCTTGGCGGCCTTGGCGCGACCGAGGTCGGGAGAGACGACGACCATGTTGTCGGCGTCAAGATCCTTGGTCTTGACGTGCTCGGCCAATGTCCACAGGGCGGACAAATGGTTGACGGGCACGTCGAAGAAGCCCTGGATCTGGCCCTGATGCAAGTCCATCGTGATGATGGAATCGATACCTGCCGTGGTAAGGAGGTTGGCCACCAGCTTGGCGGTAATG
>CAVBOO010000225.1:0-2396 GCA_963597045.1 bacterium
CCTTGATCCCTGGCGATGGAATCGGCCTTGAGACTTCCGCAGCTATGCAGAAAGTTGTTGCTGCTGCGGGTGCTGATATCGAATGGGAATTGGCTGAGGCTGGCGCTCATATGATCGAGGCTTGCGGCTCTCCGCTTCCTGAGTCCACCATCGAATCCGTCCGCCGAAACAAGGTGGCCATCAAAGGTCCCGTGACTACCCCTGTGGGCACGGGCTTCCGCAGCGTGAACGTTGCCTTGCGTAAGGCTCTCAAACTCAACGTTTGCCTTCGCCCCGTTCTTTCCATTCCTGGGACGGGCTCTCGCTACGAAAATGTAGATCTCGTCGTTGTTCGCGAAAACTCCGAGGATCTATATGCTGGCGTTGAATTCGAGGAGGGGAGCGAGGGCGCCAAGAAGCTCATCGCTTTCTGCGAAGAGCAAGGGGCTGGTACCATACGTCCTGATTCCGGTATCTCTATCAAGCCCATCTCGGTTACAGCTACCGATGCCATCGTCGAATTCGCCTTTGAATACGCGAAGAAGCATGGTCGCAAAAAGGTCACGGCAGCTCATAAGGCCAATATTATGAAATATTCCGACGGCTTGTTCCTGCGCGAGGCCCGTAAGGTAGCCGAATCTTATCCCGAGATCGAGTTCAATGACAACATCATCGATGCGTTTTGCATGAATCTGGTGATGGATCCTTCGCGCTTCGATGTCATCGTGTTCCCCAATCTTTACGGCGATATCGCTTCCGACTTGTGCGCCGGTCTGGCCGGCGGTCTGGGCATTGCTCCGGGCGCAAACATAGGCCCTGAGTATGCGGTATTCGAGGCGGTTCATGGTTCTGCCCCCGATATTGCAGGCCAGGACAAATGCAACCCCACCGCAGAGATTCTCTCGGCGGCTATGATGCTCGATCATTTGGGCGAGTTCGATTGCGCCGAGCGCATCCGTGCCGCTGTTCGCAAGATTTACTCTGATGCCGAGGTCGTTACGGGCGATATCCGCTACGCTACCAATTCCGATAAGCCTGCGGCAAGCTGCACTGCTTTCACCGACGAGCTGTGTCGTATTTTGAGCGAGGATCTGTAGGGTTTCCCGGCCCACGCCTTTAAGCGCTTTCGGGTGTTGTCTCCAAGCGCTAAAGCACCCTCTCTTGTTTATATGATTACGTCCGTTATTTTTTGCACGCGAAATAAGGAGCGAAAATGAGTTCGATGGCTTCCCAGCTAAATGTTGGAGAGAAACAATATCGATACTTCCCGTTGAAGGGCATCGAAGGGATCGAGCGTCTTCCTTTGGCGCTTAAGGTTTTGGTTGAAAACGTGCTTCGAAACGTTGAAGACGACGCTTATGCACGCGAACTGGTTGACCGTATCCTTAAAGCTGGCCTGAATGGCGAGGTTGGTAGCGAAATCGAGTTCGCGCCGGCGCGTGTTTTGTTCCAGGACTTCACCGGCGTGCCTGTTTTCGTTGATTTTGCCGTTATGCGCGAAGCCTGTGCGGCGCTTGGAGGGGACCCAAAGAACATCAACCCGCAGGTTCCCTGCAATCTGGTTATCGACCATTCCGTCATTGCGGATGAATTCGGCTGCGCTGAGGCCCTCCAGAAGAATATGGAGCTTGAGTACGATCGCAACCATGAGCGATACGACTTCCTGAAGTGGGCTCAATCTTCGTTCCAGAATGTATCCATCGTGCCTCCCGGATCGGGCATCTGCCATCAGCTCAACATCGAGCGTTTCGCATCGGTAGTCATGACGAACGATAACGCGGGCGAAACGACCGCCTATTTCGACACGCTTGTCGGCACCGATTCCCATACGCCTACCGCTAACGGCATCGGCGTGCTGGGATGGGGCGTTGGCGGCATCGAGGCAGAGGCCGCCGCTCTTGGTCAGCCTATTACGACCTTGGTTCCTCGTGTGGTGGGCGTGAAGCTCACGGGCAAATTGCCCAAGGAATGCAGCGCGATGGATTTGTCGCTCACTTTTGCGCAGATGCTGCGCAAGGAAGGCGTTGTCGGTTGCTTCGTCGAGGTCTTCGGCGAGGGCGTTTCGAGCCTTTCTGCTACGCAGCGCGCCTGCGTCTCCAACATGACGCCCGAGTACGGCAGCACCTGCACCTTGTTCCCTGTGGATGAGCAGACGATCGACTACCTGCGTTTGACCGGCCGCTCAGATGAGCGGATTGCTCTTGTCGAGGCTTATGCCAAGGAGCAGGGATTTTGGAACGATCCGGAATCCGAGCACGTTTACAGCTCGGTTTTGACTTTGGATTTGTCGAGCGTCAAGCGAAGCTTGGCCGGTCCCTCGCGACCGCACGACCGGATCGATCTATCCGGCGCCAAGGCTCGCTTCAACGAGATTTGCAGCAAGCGTGGCTTGGGCGACGAAAGCAAGACCGTTACCT
>CAVBOO010000226.1:0-2384 GCA_963597045.1 bacterium
AGCAGGGGACTCATAATCCTTTGGTTCTCGGTTCGAATCCGGGTGGGCCCACCATTAAACATCAAGACTGGCGTTTCTTTTCGCCGGTCTTTCTTTATTTATTTGGTCCTGTCGAGGCTTACTTTCGTTTTCGGTTCTTTGTTTATTTAATGTTATCGACCCATGCTTTCGTTTTCGGTTTTCTTGATGAGCTCGGTGAATCCGTCGAGGGCGGCGAAGGGCATGAACTGTCGTGCGCGATGCGGACTCGCCACCGCGGAGTGCACGCCATCTTTTGCTATGCGTCGCCCTATGTCGGCGAGAATTGCCCGCCTACGTGCGGCCTCCTCGAACCGAAGCCCCGAGAAATCGAAATCCGGTAGCAGCTTTTTGCCGCGCTCGCTGTTTGCTAGCGCGCGCCGCTCGTGCTTGTGATCCATGGTGGGGTATCCTCCTCTCTTCGTCGTGTTGCCTTCCTCGCCTCGATCGATCTCGGCAAGGCCAAATTCTCGCCCTCGAACTCGCGCAGCAGATTGGTGGTGCTTGCTTCCTCTTGTCGGCTTCGTGCGCGCTAGGCACGATGGCCTCCGATTTGCAGGTTTCGCTCGCGCATCGTCGCCTCCTCTTTAAGGCTTCCGCCCTTAAGAAGCGCGTTCTTGCCGAAGCGCTCGTGTATGGCAATGGCGGCATCGGCAAGTGATGCCTCTTTTTCGTTGGTCTCGTCGTCGAAAAGGGATTGTTGGTCGTAGCGTGCGCAGCCGAGCGCGCCGAGCGACAGGGAAATGCGCTTGATGGGCATACTCTTATCTACTTTATCGTCGTAAATCGCTAGTATCCTCTCGGTGATGAGTGCGGGGGAGCATGTTCGTTCGTGGAGTTTCACGCTTCCGCCTGCGTGCATGACGCTCCTCCTTCCGTCCGGTGTTTTTATATAGCCGGAACCTACCCAAAGCGCCACTTGCCCGCAGGATTTCCCAAGTTTCCTGAGTTCGAGCGCCGCCGATGACGCCATTTCGTGCACGACCGTTCGCGCTTCTTCGGCCGAGTAATTCCTGATGAGAACCTGGCCGCTCGAGAGAGAGTTGCTGGAGGGCTGCCAGTCGCGAATTTCCTTGATGGTGCAAGGTTCTTGGCCCCATGCGTGGTCGATCAAGTATTCACCGTTTTTGCCAAATTCCCGCATGATCCATTTGGGATCGGTTGCGCAGATTCCCGCCAAATCGTGCACTCCTTTGCGGCTCAAACGTCGTGCGATGCCGGGACCGATTCCCCATATATCGGTAATGGGCTGATGAAACCATATCTTCTGCTTGAACGAGCATTCGTCCAGTTCGGCTATGCCGCTTCTCTCGTGCTTCGCCAGCAAGTCAAGGGCGATCTTGGCAAGGAAGAGGTTGCTGCCGATGCCCGCAGTTGCGGTGATGCCCGTTTCCTTCAGCACCTCGTCGATCAGCGAGGCGGCGAAATCGCGGGCGCTCATTTTGCTAAGCCCAAGATAGGGCGTTATGTCCAGGAAGCACTCATCAATCGAATATACGTGCATATCCTCGGGGCACACGTGCCTCATGTAGATGGAGTTGATTTTGGCGGCAACCTCCATATAGCGACCCATGCGCGGTGTCGCCATGGTGTATTCGATGCTACTCGGTATTTGGAAGACGCGGCAGCGGTTGGGCACGCCGGCGGCCTTGATGGCCGGACTTGCTGCCAGGCAAATGGTTCCCGGGCCTCGGTCGGGGTCGGCGACCACGAGCTTTTCCGTGAAGGGGTCAAGGCCGCGGTCGGCGCACTCGACGCTCGCGTAAAAGGATTTGAGGTCTATGCATAAGTAGTGTTTTCGTTGCTCCTTTCTGCTCGAATCTCTCATTTGCCACCTCGTAATTTCCTCTAGCTTTTTACGAACATATGTTCGAATATATCACATATGAATTATCGAGCGAAAGATGGAGAGATGCAGCGCGTGCACCGCGAGCGCGTCGATGTTGTCGCGCGTTTCGGGCGCGATGGGTCGGTGGAACCGGTTGTCGTCATGTGGAAGGACGGTCGCGTGTTTCATATCGATGAGGTTCTTTCGTGCACGAGCTTTTGCCCTGAGCACCATGGGCGAAGGACCATGGTGTTCGATGTGCGTCTGGGCGGGCGCGTCACCCAGATGTTTCTGGAGCACCGGCAAGGAAAGGACGGCTCGCTCGATAAGGCCGTTTGGTGGGTTCGCGCCTTCGATCGAACCCTGAAGAACCCCGATGCATGCTAGGGCTTACTTATTTATAGGTGGATTAAAGAAGGTATATCCACGTATCGCCTGCATCACTGCCCCGCGCCGCCGACAGGCCCGAGGCTTTCAATTCCCGCGCCGTCGGGCCGTGCGTCGTCCCCACCTCCGAGCCGCCCCTGAAAAACCGCGC
>CAVBOO010000227.1:0-2356 GCA_963597045.1 bacterium
CCGATGTACAAGCAGCAGGTATGGTGGGGCAAGAAGCTTGCCAAGCGTTTGCTTGACGCGGCTCCTTGGGTCTAGCCCTGCGCGAAGCGGCGCGCTATCTCCTTGCCGATGGCGTGCGGGATGCCCACGACGAGGGCGTTGCCCATGCAGAAAGCGCGTCTGGTGTCGCTCATGCCGTCGTCGGTCCATCCCTTAGGGAAGCCTTGGAGCTGGTCCAGCTCGTCAGGGACCAAACGGCGCAACCGCCCGTCCTGCTCGACCACGTGCTTGAAGCGCGAAGCCCCTGCGCCGCCTTCGCCTGTGAGGATCGTGCGCGACGGCCTCTCGAGCGGGTCGGGGAAGATCATCGAGCCCTCGGAGTAGAAGTACGAGTACCCGGTTTTCTTGTTGATCCTTTTCTCGCGTTTTGACCCTTTCAAGTAACGCCATGATTCCATCTTTTCGGGGTCGATCCAGAAGGATTCGGGGACCTGGTCGGCGGGGGAGAGGACGTCTCCGAGCGTCCTGCGCTCGCCGGCGTAGGACTCGACCAGATTCCAGGTGAGGACCTTGAATCCTTGCATGACGCCGGCGGTTCCGAACGGTGACTTTTTTCCTGCGAGCTCGAAGCTTTTCGTTATCTCGTACGGGTCGCGCTGAATATCGAGCTCGCGAATCTCGGATGGCTGTTCGATTGGCAGGGCATGCGCGAGGACGCCGTCAACGGCGCGGGCATGGAGGTTCCAAGCCTCCTCAGTGCGCTCGGCGTAGATGTAGACGCGTTTCCTTCGCTGCGGGAACCCGTACTCGGCGGAGTTCACCACATGCCACTCGACGGAATAGCCTGCGGTTGCCAAGCATGCGAGGATGATGGCGAAATCGCGACCGCGGGCGCTCGACGGGCTCTTCAGCAACCGGTCCACGTTCTCAAGAAGCACGAGCTTGGGCTTCTTGAGGTTGAGAAATCGATGGATGTCCCACCAAAGTACGCCCTTCTTGCCTTCGATGCCGTGCGACGCCGACAGCGGTTTGGCGACCGAGTAGTCCTGACATGGGAAGCCGCCGACAACCATGTCGACGTCCGGGATGTCGAGGCCGTCCTCTTCATACCGGTCGAGAACCTTGTTGATGTCCTCGTTGACGAGGCTGTCCTCGCCGAACCTGGTTTTGTAGCACCGTGCTGCGAATTGCTTGCCTTCGGTTCCGGGGGGCTCCCATTGGTTCGCCCATACGGTTTGAAATGGGCCGGCTGCCGGCATGTTCAGCTCGGGATGCTCATCGGACCTGTATCCATCGAGTCCAAGGCGGAACCCGCCGACGCCGGCGAAAAGCTCGGCAACTTCGATTTTATCCATTGGCACGTTTCTCCTTTGCTCCTGTGCCCATTTCCAACGAACCTCATCGTACTTGATTGATCTTGATCGATCAACATCTCCGAAGCGAATTGTGCGGCAAAAAACAAGGACCAGGTATGAACCTGGTCCTTTTCGCCCATCGACTGTCAGACGCTTCGAATCTAGCTTCGGCTAGCCCTGGTTGCTCTTTGCGAGAGCCTCAGCTAATCGGTTTTTCAACTCAGCGATTTCAAGAGCCTGTTTTTCAAGCTCTCTGGCTTGCTCATTGTTTTGAGCTTTCAAGTCGATAACTTCCTCGTCCTTCCGGGCGATTACCTTGTCTCTCCGAGCGATCTCCTCGTCCAAGGACGAATTGACTTTCTTCATGCGGTCGATTTCCTCGGCTGCGGTCATGATGCCCATGTCGTCCTCGCTTTCCTTGAGCCGGTCGACGGCCTCCTGGAGCGCCGCGGCGATCCCGTCCCCATCGTCGATGGAGGACGCCGCCTCGCCCTTCCTCACCAATTCTAGCATCCCGCGGAGCTCGCCGTCGGCGAGCTCCCAGGCGCTCGCGTCCAGCACGACCGTCTTGGTCCCGTCGCCCAGGGGCTTCCCGGTCGCGGCGTCGGTCATCTCGAAGGTCCTGGCGGGCGCGGGCGCGGAGCCGTCGCCGAGCAGGTCGCAGGTGCCCACGAATATCACGTAGGTCTCCGGCAGCCTCGAGTAGTCCTCGCCCCTCTTGAGGAGGTCGGCGTCCATCATCGAGTGGTAGTAGCGGGTGCGCTTGGCGATGTGGCCGGTGCGGCCCACCTGCATCTCCACGTCGAAGACCTCGCCGCCCGAGGTGGCGGTGGCGTCGAGCCTCACGCCCTTCGAGGCGATGCCCGCGACGATGCTCCTCTCGGTGGTGACGACCTCTATCCCGTCGACCTCGCGGCCGATCGCCGCCGACACCACCCTGCGGAAAAGGTCGGGGTTGCGGGTCATCACGAGCGCGAACACCACCGAGTTGGTGATGTCCAGGTCCGCGAAGGCCTTCCTGG
>CAVBOO010000228.1:0-2324 GCA_963597045.1 bacterium
GGCAAAGGAGCGATAAGCATATGCATGTTGCGGCCTTCCATCTTAGGCTGATTCTCGATAACCGCAACGTCCTTCAAGTCGTCGGCAAGACGCTCGAGGATGGTCAGACCCTGTTCGGGATGCGACATCTCGCGGCCGCGGAACATGATGGTGATCTTGACCTTGGAACCACTTTCGAGGAAGCGAAGAACGTGCTTCTTCTTGGTGGTGTAGTCGCCCACATCGATCTTGGGGCGGAACTTCATTTCCTTGACTTCGACCTTGCTTTGCTTCTTGCGAGCTTGCTTGGCGCGAATAGCCTGATCGTACTTGAATTTGCCGTAATCCATGATTCGGCAAACCGGAGGATCCGCCTGAGGGGCGATCTCGACCAAGTCAAGGTTTTTGCCGTCAGCGACACGCTGAGCTTCCTCGATACGGCAAATACCGAGCTGAGTTCCATCGTAATCGATCAGACGAACCTCACGAGCACGGATTGCGCCGTTGAGACGTGGCTCTTGAGCAGCTATAGTGCCCACCTCCTTCTTAAAAGCAACCTTATCGTCGGGCAAACGATAAGGCTCAAAATCACTGCAACAAAAAACCCGCATACCTGCGGGTCTGAAAATACCTAAAAGGCAATTCTAAAACCCATCAGCAACCTGAAAACAGGCGCCGAAACAGGTGGAAGTACGAGGCTTCACTTGTTACAGCTCGTTTACTATACCAAAATTCAACAGGTGCGCAAGGAAAATTGAGAAATATTTCCTTGCGTAACCGGACGAAACAAAACACAGACGCAAAGAGGGGCGGCCTTAAGCGTCGCTTGCCTCCTCGTCGAAATCATCCGTGGTCGAGGTTTCCTCGAACAAGGTGTCAGACCCATAACTCGGGTTGGCAATCCAGCCCTCGTTGTCGTCAACCTTGATTTTGAAAAGCAGGCGACTCCCATCAAGGGCGATGGACTCTACCGTGCAGGTTTCACCAGGAGAAACCTCGAAGGGGAAACTTTGCAGGTCTCGTTCACGGTAAACCGTGAAACTGCGCCCGGCTGTAAGCGCGGCGGTATCGTAGGAATGCGCGTTGAGGGAGCGGTACGAAAAGGAAACCGCTTCGTCGTGCTCAAGCGCCAAGGAGCCATCTCGGCTGGTGAAGTCGAAGGTGGCTTTGGTCAATCCGGTGGCGTAGCACGTGAAATCAACCGTCACCTGAACGCCGTCGTCAACAGCTTGCGCGCTCATGTTGTAATTCTTCATCTCGGAGATCGGCGACCAGACGGACTCGCTGCTAGCGTAACTGGTGATAACGGGCTTGAGCTTTTTCTTCTGATATTTGTACACGCCCGAGAAGCCCTCTTGATCGTGGTCGCGCGCGCTAACGTAGATGAACTGGGACCCGTCGGACAGATCCATGAGCTTAAGGTTAACGTCGCTGACCTTTTTAAGGTACGAATGCTTGGCAGCGGTGAAGCTGATGGCCTCCTTCTTGTTGATGATCAAGACGATTTCGGAAAGATACTTATTGCCTTGCCAATCCTTTTTAAGGACAGGCTTGAGCTTGATGTTGTCCACCTCCCCGTCGCCGGTCACATCGTAGGCGCTTGTCGAGATGGACTTGGATTTGTTGGTGGAAACGCTGTATTGCAAGATCACCTTGTTGGTTGCCCGCTCGGTGTTTTGCTGCTTTTCGCCTGAAGAAGAGCAGCCGGTAAGAAGGTAGACGGCGAAAACAAGCACCATCAAGGCAAGCACAACCAAGATGATGCGTTGCATATTGGCAAAGGGAACCTCGGGGTCAAGATTGTCGCCGGCTTCCTCGGATGCAGCATCTTCAGAAGCAACTTGAGCAGTAGCCGGGGCTTGCGCCTGATGTGCCGCGTCCTTGGACCGAAACTCAGCTGAAGCCTCTTCCTTCGCTGAATCGTTTGGCACTTGGTCTGCAAGCGCACCATCCTTGAAGGAACCAGAAGAACCCGAATCGCCAGGTACTTGATCTGCGGGCGCATGGACAGTGGACGAACTGACGACGATGAGGTCCTCATCGTCGTCCGAGGCTGAATCGATGTCGATGTAGCGATAGCGATCGTCTGCCATGGCTTCGCCCCCCTACTCCATATGCTCAGACATGGCGGCGCCAATCTGCTGGTTGAGCTCATCGGCCCGCTCAGCATCGGCCCCCACGCTGAAAACGTAGATCTTGATCTTGGGCTCGGTACCGCTCGGCCTCACGATTGCCTTGTTGCCACCTTCAAGGTCGAACTCGATAACGTTAGCGCTCGGAAGCCCGTTGGCGCCTCCCTGGTAATCCACGACGCCCTCGACGGCCAAGCCGGCAATCGAGGATGG
>CAVBOO010000229.1:0-2313 GCA_963597045.1 bacterium
AAACTGCGACAAACTGGAACAAACTGGGGATACTTTTTAACTATTGAGTGGGAATGACGTTAATCGCCGTTTAACGCACCAATTTTTGTAAATATCATAAATTTAGTGCGTTAAGTCATATTTATCGCCTCCTTTGCTAAACTTTGCGGAGGAGGCGATTCACAATGAAGCTATACCGGCGCGAGCAGTACCTACGCAAGATCAGGCCCTTCTACGATGCTGATTTGATCAAAGTGATAACCGGTGTGCGACGATGCGGCAAATCGTGTCTCATGGAGTGCATCGCCAACGAACTGAGGGAACGCGGTGTCGCGGAGAAAGACATCGTCTACCTCAACCTCGACAAGCGCGGCTACCGCTCTATAAAGACGCCCGATCAGCTCGAGGCGGCCATCGAGGCCCGTCTCGAGGACGAGGACTTCAAGTACCTGTTCATCGACGAGATCCAGAACGTGAGAGGGTTCGAGGAGGTCATTAACGGTTTCAACACCGACGGCGGCTTTTCCATATTCGTCACCGGCTCAAACTCCTACCTGCTCTCGGGCGAGCTCGTGACCAAGCTCACAGGCCGCTACGTAGAATTCGAGATGTTCACGCTCTCCTTTGCCGAGTATCTGGGGATGAAGCGCTTCCTCGGCAAGGAGATCCGCGACAGCCGCCTCGAGTTCGAGGACTACCTGCGCTACGGCGGCTTTCCACGCTCGCTCGAGTTCGACGACCCGGACGCCAAGGCGCGCTACATCGAGGACGTCGTGGCGCAGATCATCGACAAGGACATCAAGGCCAGGAAGAAGATACGCAACGTTGACACGTTCGAGCGCGTGATGACGTACATGATCAACAACTACGGCGCGCCGACGAGCCTCACCAATATCGTCGAGCACTTCAACAACGTTGAGAAGGTGGCCGTTCAGCGTCGGACCATCGCGTCCTATATCGAGCTGCTGGTCAACGCCAAGGTTCTCTACCGATGCCAGCGCTTCGATCTGAAGTCCCGAAAGTCGTTGCGCGGCGAGGAGAAGTACTACCTCGCCGACCCGGGGATTTACTTTGCGCGCAACGTCGACGTGCGCCCGAGCTACGGCCCCTCGCTTGAAAACGCCCTGTTCCTGTACCTCAAAGCCCGCCAATACAGGCTTTCCGTCGGGCGGATAGGAAAGCTGGAGTGCGACTTCATCGCCCGCAGGCGCAATGCATATGCCTACATTCAGGTTTCGATGAGCATTGCCGACCCCAATGTCGAAGAGCGCGAATACCGACCGTTCGGAAGCATTCGCGACGGTTACCCGCGCTTCCTCTTCACGCTCGACCCGTTGCTACAGGAGCGCGAGGGTGTGCGCCATCTGAACATGGTTAATTTCATGGCTGGGGAAAGCGAGCTGCTCGATCAGCGCTGAAGCCGACGGATAACCACAGGAAATGAAAGGAAGAGTCTTGTCTGAAGAAAAGAAGAACCTTACGTTCGAAAGGGACGATTGCTTTTTGACATCCGTTGCCGCTGCCGTTGACTTGATAGAATCCGAGCTGGCGCGCTGCTACGAGAACAAACACCAGATCCCATATGTGAGCCCGTTCAAGAGTTCGCTTCTGGCCGACCCGCAACCGTACTCGAACGGATACATAACCATCCGTCCGTACTATTGGGGCGGGGATGAAGATATTGCTCGTTTGCCCAATCTTGAGTGCGCGGAGCTGCAGGTTTCTTGGTACAAGCATTCGCATCGCGGGCTTTACGCCGAGTTGGCCGGCGATTCCGCTAATGGGCACAGCAAGTACCAGCGCTTGGGCGAAATCCTCTACAAGGCCGTGGAATCCATACGGCAGGATTTTGGTGACGGGCCGTCTTACTGACGCTGGAAAGCGAGGGTCTTTATGAAGGAAACAGGGACCGACGAGAGCAAAGGAGAGGTAGGAGCCGCATGATGCGACTTGGATTTATGGAGACGATCGGCAACGGCAGACGGGCCGCTACGTTTCTCGGTGTCGGCGCCCTTTGTGCGCTCATCTATCTCGTCGATATCCTGTGCGCAGGGTTGGGCGACCCAGGGTCTGCTGCGCTCACCGTCAACATCGCCCTGCCGCTTGATCTTATGGTGCTTGCCTTGCTGGGTGGTGCTGAGGGAACCTGTGGAGTGCAAATCTCTGACTGGCAGATCCAAAATGGTTCGTTATGTCAAGGTCACGCCTGATGATGTTGCTGGCTTTAAGCGCGCGCTTTTAGGATAGATAAACCCTATCGGCTTTCTCGAACTGTCCCAAGTACACGTTTAGTCAATGGGATTATCTTGTTCCTGTTTACCCACGACTTGACGC
>CAVBOO010000230.1:0-2311 GCA_963597045.1 bacterium
GCGCAGATGCCTTTCCATACCTGGCTTCTTGGCGCGATGGTTGCGCCCACTCCCACCTCCGCGCTGTTGCATTCATCGACCATGGTCAAGGCGGGCGTTTTCCTTATCCTTAAGTGCGCGCCTATTTACGCGGTGAGCTTTGCGCCGTCTTTGCTCATCATCTTGGTTGGCGGATTGACCTTCATGCTGGCGAGCTTCATGGCTATCACGCAGTCGAATGCAAAGCGCGTGCTTGCCTATTCCACCATCGGCAATCTTGGCCTTATTTGCGCGTGCGCCGGCGTTGGCACCACCGAGGCGGTATGGGCCGCTATATTCCTCATCATCTTCCATGCGATCGCGAAGAGCCTGCTCTTCCTGTGCGTCGGCACGGCGGAACATCATATTTCCTCGCGTGACATCGAGGACATGGATCTGCTTTTCGAGCGTATGCCCAAGCTTGCCCGTCTGATGCTCATCGGCATCATGGTCATGTTCATCGCCCCCTTCGGCATGCTTCTTGCCAAGTGGGCCACGCTGGTGAGCTTCGTGGATACGCATCAGTTCATCCTGTTGTTCCTTTTGGCTTACGGATCTGCCGCCACTTTTATGTATTACGCGAAATGGATGGGTAAACTTACGGGAATCGCGGCTCAGCCCGAAAACGTCGAGCGCGAGGTGCATAGGTCGGAATGGATACCGCTGTTGCTTATGGCTGCGCTTGCCGTTCTGTGCTGCGTTCTGATGCCTGTTATTTCCGAGGCTTTCGTCGTGCCTTACATCGTGAGCATCTCCGGTTGGTCGATCCAGCCGATTTCCGACGACAACCTGTGGCTGTGCTCCTTGGCCACCGTGGCTCTTGTTGGGCTCATGGTGTTCGGGCTCAATCGTCCTTCCAGCAAGCGTCAAGTCGGCGTTTACCTTGCCGGCGCCTCACTTGATAACGAGCGTCGAACCTTCAACGACGCTAAAGATCAGCCCCTTCAGGCTTCAGGCCGCAATATGTACATGGAAGAGTACTTTGGCGAAAAACGCCTGAAGCGCATCGGCTACGTGGCCACCTATCTGCTTTTGTTCGCTGCGTTCGTTTGGGCGATCCTTGCCATGCTCGGCGTCGCCCCGACGATTTAGGATAAGAGGTAAGAGCGATGCAAACCATCATCTCGATTTTGATTACCCTCGTTGCCTCGGCGCTCTTCGCGTTTGCTGCGGCTTTGATCGGTGGCTTTTTAGCTGGAATCGATCGTGTGCTGTCCGCGCGCATGCAAGGGCGTGTTGGGCCTCCGGTCTTGCAGCCTTTCTATGATGTGATCAAGCTGTTCTCGAAGGAGGGCGTGCGTGTTAACGGCGTGATGGACGCCTACATCATGGTCGCGCTCCTGTTCGTTGCCGTTGCGGGAGGTATTTTCTTCACCGGCGGCAATATCCTGCTTTGCGTATTCGTTTTGACTTTGGGCGAGCTGTTCTTCATCTTGGCCGCCTGGTCTGCTCGGTCTCCCTATTCTGATTTGGGCGCTCAGCGCGAAACGCTGCAGGTCATGGCTTACGAGCCGATGATCTTGCTTATGGCGGTGGCCTTCTATATGGCAACGGGCAGCTTTGACGTGAGCGCGGTTTTGCACATGCCCAGTCCCATCATCGGGGTGACCTTTGGCGTGTTCATTGGTTTCCTGTTCGTTCTTACCATCAAGTTGCGCAAGTCTCCTTTCGATTTGTCCTATTCGCATCATGCGCATCAGGATCTGGTCAAAGGCATTACAACCGAGATGTCGGGCCCTACTCTCGGCTACGTCGAGATCATGCACTGGCTCGAGAACGTGCTTTTCCTTGGATGGGTTGGCATGTTCTTCGTGTGGGCAAGCCCACTCGCCATCGTTGCGGTGATTCTGGCGCTTGTGGTCGTTTACTTCCTTGAGATTTGGATCGACAACAACTTCGCTCGCGTGAAATGGCAGGCCCTGCTTTGGTCCGCGTGGCTGGTGACGCTTATTCTGTGCGGTATCAATTTGACCGCGCTCGCTTGTTTGTAAAGGAGGGGTCATGGCTCTTGTTTCTAAATCCCCTTGGGTTATTCACTACGATGGTTCGAGCTGCAACGGTTGCGACATCGAGGTTTTAGCTGCGCTTACGCCTGGTTACGATGCCGAGCGTTTCGGCGTCATAAACACCGGAAATCCCAAGCATGCCGATATCTTCTTGGTCACCGGTGGCGTCAATGAGCAGAACAAAGCGGTCGTTAAGGAAATCTACGATCAGATGCTCGAGCCAAAGGTTGTCGTGGCTTGCGGCGTTTGCGCTTGCACGGGCGGCATTTTCAAGGATTGCTATAACG
>CAVBOO010000231.1:0-2310 GCA_963597045.1 bacterium
TGAAGAAGTGAGCGCATGAAGAAGCCCAGGTCATCGACCTGGGCTTCTGAACAGCGGAACGTGCGGCGCCCGCAAGGGGCCGCGTCCGCCGCGCATGTTGCGTGTTGAAAGCGCTTACTTGGTCTTTACGACCTTCTTGGCGGACCAGCTGGAGTAGTAGGTCTTGCCGTTAACGACCTTGTAGGTACGCGCCTGCACGTAGTACTTGGTCTTCTTCTTGAGCTTCTTCACGGTCTTTGCCTTGGCGGCGGCGCCCTTGACCTTCACGGTCTTGGCGTTTGCCATGCTCTTCTTGGTGGAGTACTTCAGCTGGACGCCGGAGCGCTCAACCTTGTTCTTGGCCCACTTGGCCTTGAATGCCTTCTTGGCCTTGGAGACC
Source organism: bacterium (assembly GCA_963597045.1). Taxonomy (GTDB): domain Bacteria; phylum Actinomycetota; class Coriobacteriia; order Coriobacteriales; family Eggerthellaceae; genus Anaerotardibacter. Next base: position 380 of record CAVBOO010000231.1, read on the forward strand.
TTGAACTTCGTCACGCCCTTGGGATTGACGGTGAAGCTGGCGGTGGCCTTGCCGGTGTAGGAGCCCTTGGCGGTGATGGTCACGCTGTAGGTGCCGACCTTCTTGCCGCTCGCGACGGAGGCGGTGTAGTCGGTGCCGTTGGTCAGGGTCTTGCCGTTCAAAACCACGGACTTGACGGAGGGCTTCTGAGCCTTGCCGTTGTAGGTGAAGCTGGCCTTGGAGAGCGTCACCTTGGCGGCGGAGATGTCGGTGGAGACGGGGGTAGGGCTGGGCGCGGCGTTGATCTTGAGCTCAACAGAGGATTCGCCCTGCTTGTAGTTGCTGCTTTCCTCGGCGCTCACCGTGAGGATGGTGGTGCCCGCAGCGAGGATGGTGACCTGACCGTTTTCGTCGACGGTCGCGACGCTCTTGTCGGAGCTGTCGTACTCGAGCGCGGCGTCGGTGCTGGCCTTGACGTCAAGCTTGAAGGCGGGGTCGCCAACGGTCTTGCTGCCGGGGGCCTCCACCTGGATGCCGGCCTCGGCCTTGGCGATCGAATAATCGCACGTCACGGAGCCAGCGAAGTTGGAGTTATCTTTTGCGGTGAGGGTGATTTTGTAATCGCCGGCATTGGTGGCCTTATCGCCCGTCGCGGTCAGAGCGTCAGAGGGCACGAGGATTTCCTTATCTCCACTCGTAACTACAACGGATTTAACTTCCTGAGTCTGCTCAGAACCGTTGTAGGTCAAAGCATCGCCCAAAGTCACCGTGGCACCATTGATGCTGAGCTGACTAATAGTGAACTCTTTAGAAACGGAGCCTTTATAGTCGTTGATGCCCTCGATCTTAGCGGCGGCAGTGCCCGCATCGACGTTGGACTCATAGGAAACGGTATAGTCCTGATCCTTGGTCAGGGTCTTGTCGTCGAGGACGACGGACGTGACAGCAGGGGTTTTCTCGGAGCCATCATAAGTGCAGGTATCGAACTCGAGAGTTACCGTGGCGGCAGCCAGGTCGACCCTGTTGTCAACCTCTTTAACCTCGTATGCCTTACCAGAAGCTGCGACAAAAGCCTCAGCCTCGGCCTTAGTATCAAAGTAGATATCCTTGGTTTCTCCCGTGAATACAAGCTGTTCCTGATCGTCAAGCGTCACGCTCCAGCACTGCTTGGGAACTTCGCTTGAACTGACAGCTTTGTAGCTACCGGACTCCTTGTACAGGTCCACTCCATTGCCAAGCTTCACGCCCTTGGGGAAGTCGTTGAAAACACCGCCGTTAACGACGATCGTCCTAGCACCGATCTCGAACATCCTTTCGGAGGCATCGGACTTTACAAAATTTCCGCTATTGATGGTGAACGACCCATTATTGTTGTAAATCAGCGAATTTGCTTTACCTGTGGTAGAGACGCTCACGCTATCGAGTGTTGTAATGCCCCCCACGGAATCAAAGCACTCAGTTGCCTGACTTTTCACTTCGAGGTTTTTGAAGCCATAAGTTGGAACATCTGACGAATCGAGCCTAATGGCAGCTTTTTTGCCTTCGGCATCCTCGGCATACTCGACTTTCTGAACAATAGAGCCGAGCTTGCCAGTATCGGGATCTTTGCCGTCAATCGTAATATTACTGTTGCCGCCAGCAAGCAGCCACAATGAATAACAATCCGCATTCTCGTTGGCCAAAGTATGGCCATTGAGATTAATTTGAACCTTGCTGAGATTGCCGGTCACTTTAATGGCGCCAGTTACATTTTCCGTCAAATTGTATGTACCGGCCTCGTTAATGACATAGTACGAATCCGTTCCATTGAAAGATTCCTGGCTGATGTCTACCCCCCCCTCTTCAGCTAGAGCTAAGCCGGGCGCCAGACAGAACGCAGCCATCGCGGCAAACATGCCCATCAGCAGAAGTTTTTTAATTGACTTCATAAACCAATTCCCTTCCCTTTCAAT
>CAVBOO010000232.1:0-2309 GCA_963597045.1 bacterium
GGCAACGCTCACCACACCGCCGTCACGGTTGTAGCGCACCGCATTGTCAATGAGGTTGTATATAAGCTGCTGCGCCAGCGACTCGGCACCGTAAATAACAACGCCTTCCTCGACGTTCACCGAGAAGCTGATCCTACGCTCGGAGGCAGTGGACTCAAGCCTTGAAACGACATTGCGGCACACGCCCGACAAATCGATGGGGTCGTGGCTTTGGTCGCCCTGCTCGTCCAAGCGCGACAGGGTCAAAACATCGTCGATCAGACCGCGCATGTGGGCGGCTTCCTTGCGAATGAGCGCCGCGAAACGCGCGTTGTCCTCGGGTTTGGTGGCGCCGTACTCCATAAGCTCGGCATAGCCACCGATCACCTGCAAGGGCGTCTTCATCTCATGGCTCACGTTGCCCGTGAACTCGCGGCGCGCCTCCACCGCGCGCTCCAACTCGGCATTTTGGCGCTTGAGCTCACGGCGCTGCTCGTCAACGCGATAGAGCATCGGGCGCATTTCCTCGTAGACGTCGTTGTCGAGCGGGTTGGTAAGGTCCACTTCCTTAAGCGGGCGCGTGATGCGTCGGGTGAGCAGGCGCGAAAGCGCAAACGAAAGGCAAATGATGATGCCCAGGCAAATCCCCAGCTGAAGCGTCATGCCGCTCAAAAAGGACCCCATCGAGGTGCGCGTTTCGGCCAGGCGCAGGACCATGCCGTCGTCCAGGCTCACCGCCGCGTACAGAGTATCGGTGCCGATGGTCTCGGAGCGGCGCATCAAGCTCGCCGTGCCCGATTTCTGAGCCTCGATGAACTCCTCGCGCTGGGAATGGTTTTCCATGCTGGAAGCGTTAGCCCAGTTGTCGTACAGGACGGTGCCGTCTTTCTGAATCAAGGTTACGCGCAGGTCTGCCAGCGGATAGCCCTGCAGGGATTCCTCTATCTCGGCAGCCGATTTGTCCTTTAAAAGTTTGGCGCAGGATTCCGTCTGAGCAAGAAGGGTACTCTCGGCCTCGTTTTCGTACGAGGAAAAGGAGGCGAAGGTGGCCGCAAGGGTCGATAAGGCCATCACCGCAAACGAGATTGCGAACAAGACGACGAAGATCTTGCCGAAAAGGGTGTTGCGGCGCAAAAACTCCATTTAAGCCTCGAAGGCTTTAATGCGATAGCCGACCCCGCGAACCGTCTGAATGTAGTCGCCTGCACCCTCGCTTGCCTGGTTGAGCTTGCGGCGCAGGGTTTGCACATGGGCATCGACCGTGCGCGTCTCCCCCACGAACGAGGTGTTCCACACATCTTCAAGCAGTTGGGCACGCGAAAGGGCGCGGCCCTGGTTGGCCATAAGGGTATGCAGAAGCTCGAACTCCTTGGGGGTAAGGTCCAAAAGCTCGCCCGCGGACCATGCCTCGTGGGCCGATTCGTCCAAACGGACGACGCCGCATTGCAGCACCCGACCCTCAACCTGGTCGTTGAAATTCGCGCGGCGCAGAAGCGCGTTGCATCGGCTGACCAGCTCCATCATGCCGAAAGGCTTTGCCAGGTAATCGTCGGCACCGGCATCAAGGCCCTGGACCTTGTCGAACTCGGTGCCCTTGGCAGTGAGCATCATGATGGGCAGCTGCGCAGTGCGACGATCGGCGCGAAGCTCGCGCAGAAGCGTCATGCCATCGGTGCCGGGCATCATGATGTCAAGCAAAATGAGGTCGGGAAGCTCGGTGGTTAAAGCAGCGCGAAACGAAGAGGCCTCGGCAAAGCCCTTGGCCTCCAAGCCTGCCTGTTTGAGTGCGTAAATGGCAAGCTCGCGAACGTTAGTGTCATCTTCAACGTAGTAAATCATGGGAATAAGTTTAGTGGCTTTTCAAGCCTACGACCAGTCGTCAAAACCCACGCCAGATGCGCTAGGCGAGCTTCTTCATCTTGGAAAGAAGATAGCCCTCGCGAACGCCCGACTTGGCAATTACCGCCGTGTCGGTGTTGGAAGCGAGCATGATCTCGCGCGCGATAACGCAACCAGGCAGGAAGGTATGCATGCGGGCGGGGTTGATCTCGAGCATGATGCGCTGCAGGGTGGCCTCGTCGTCTTGAAAGGTGCTCATGATCAAATTGATGTCGGCAAGCGTCAGAAGGCGCTTGCCCACAGGCTCGGCGCCCAGCTCTGCTGCGACCTTGCGCGCCATGCGCATGGTGCCGCCGATGCCGCACATCTCGTTTGCGATGGTGAGGTCGGCCGCGCTTTCCTTAAGGGCGCCGCGAATGCAAGCCGCAACCTTTTCAAGCTCTTCGGGGGTGGGCATAACCTCGCCCACGAACTCATGCCAGGTGGAAAGT
>CAVBOO010000233.1:0-2301 GCA_963597045.1 bacterium
GCCCCTGCGCACGCAAGCGCTTCATGGCTCGCTGCCGCAAGCTTGCCGACGAAGGCAAGGCCGTTGTGCTTATCACCCACTCCATGGACGACGCCTTTGCCTGCGATCACCTTGCCCTTGTAAGCGAAGGCCGCATCGTTTTGCAGGAAGCGCCGTGCAGGCTCGCGCAGAACCCCCAGCTAGGCGCCACCTTCGCCGGTGCAGGGCTCGAGCTTCCCTTTGCCCTTGAGCTTACGCAAAAGCTCAAAGCCTCCGGACTTCCCGTTCGTCCTTCGACTTCAGAAGATGAACTCTGCGCGCAACTTGCCGGCCTACTCGCAAGCAAGGAAGTGGCGCGATGAGCGGCTTCGGCGTTTATCAGGAGGGCTCCAGCCTCATGCATCGCCTTGACCCGCGCAGCAAGATGCTCGGGGTCCTTTTGTTCATGGTCGGGGCTTTTTTGGTCCAAGACATGCTGGGGTTCCTTGCTCTATGCGCGGCGAGCCTGATTGTTTTGGCTGCCTCGGGGGCCTCCGCATCGCAAAACCTTCGCAGCCTCAAGCCTTTTGCGGGGCTTATCGTCTTCGTGTTCATCTTCGATTGCCTTTGCGTTGTCGGCGGTGAAATCTGGTGGCAGGCGGGGAGCATCGGCCTTAGCTCGGAGGGCCTGCGCTTCGCCTGCGAGTCGGTGCTGCGCTTCGTCTGCATTCTTCTTGCCACCTCGGTGCTTATGCGCACCACCTCGCCCACGGAGCTCACCGATGCAACGGAGCTTTTGTGCTCGCCGCTCAAGCGCGTCGGCGTGAAAGTGGACGACCTTGCGCTTGGCCTGGGCGTGGCGCTGCGTTTTATTCCCAGCTTTTCGGAGGAATTGCAGAGGATCCGCAAAGCGCAAATGGCCAGGGGCGGCAGCCTTTCGGCGCGCGATGCGGGCCCGGCAAAGCTTGTTCAGGCCCAAATCCCTACGATAATCGCGCTATTCACCAGTGCCTTTCGCCGCTCGGAGACGCTCAGTCTGGCCATCGCGAATAGAGAGTACGGGATCGCAAACGATAGAAGCTGCTTCCGCAGCTACAAGCTTGGGCCAAGCGATGTAGCCGCCCTTGTTCTTGGCATGGCGTTCTTGTGCCTTTGCGCATTCCTTTAAGCCATTTACGGCGCCGCAAAACCAAGTTTTTCAAGTTTGCTGATTTCACCTCTTGACCAACTGTTAACCACAGTTAACATCTAAGAGTCATATTAAGTTAGCTCAGGCTAACAAACTTAAAGCGGGGCCTTTTGCGCAGCCATTGCCTAGTGGCTGCTTAGCCTGGCAAAAGCGCGAGCTTTAAGAGGAGAGAAAGGAGGCGATCTTGATCAAGATCGCTGCAACCAAGCCGGCAAGGTTGCTCTTTGCCGGCGCTCTGGCTTTGTCGATGTCGTCCACGGCATTGATCAACGCAAGTCAGGCAAACGCCGCGGAAACCCCAAGCGACGACAGCTACACCTACTGCTACGCAGGCCTCAGCTGGGCAGAGTATTGGGCCGGCGAAGGCGTCCTGGCAGCAGGAAGCTCTGAAACTTCCGACAAAACCGACTCCAGCGGGCAATACGACCGCGGCGCTTTTGACACGGTGTCTCGCGCTACGACCAACCATGGACTCCATCGCGGCAGCTTCCAGTGCAACGCCACCATTCATGCAGAGGACGATAACGGCAACGAAAAGGACTTTGCAATCTCCCATTGGGCCGACGATGGCAAAAGTTTCACCACCACAAGTGGTGAAACCGTTGAGTACAAGACAGCAAAAGTGAGCGGCGTTTCTAAGGGCTACTGCACCTATAACGGCGTTGTATACACCCTTCAAACCTACGATGTTTACGGCCTTAAGTATGTCCCTGTCAAAGTGAAGACCTCTGAGTTCGAAGCCTTTAAGGCTGACCGCGAAGAGGAGGGCTACGCTGTCGTGGAAAATAATGGCACCCTCACTGGCGGTTACACTGAAAATGTTCTTAAGTCCTACACCGCAACCGCTGATGTAGACGAAAATACACACGGGCTGAAAACCGCAACCAAAAACGCGGACGGAAGCTTCAGCTTCTCGGCGGCCGATGACTCCCTGACCGGTTCCGGCATTAAAGATCAAAGTTCCTTGAAAAAAGTCACCGAGACAACTAAAGAGAACTACGAAGCAGCCTCCGACGAAGACAAAGCCGGCAAAATCTACCCCATCGTTGCCGAAATCGGAGGAGATGTTGAGCCTGGAGCCTTCGGCGAAATGATTCGCGTTGACCTCGATGGCGATTATGGCGACCTCGGCTCCAATCTTCAATCAGTAACCT
>CAVBOO010000234.1:0-2285 GCA_963597045.1 bacterium
TACCTCGCCCACGCCCAGATCGGCCGCGGGAACCTCGGAGGGGCGCCTGACGCCGACCTCCTCAACGGTGGTGACGGTGTCGGTCGCCATCATGCGGATGCTCTGCCCTTTTTTAATGGAACCATCGACGACACGAATCAAAGCGACGACGCCGCGATAAGCGTCGAAGTAGGAATCGAAGATAAGGGCCCGAAGCGGGGCCGAGGAGTCCCCCACCGGCGCAGGAATGTTGTAAACAACCGACTCAAGCAGATCATGAACGCCTACGCCCGTTTTACCGGAGGCAAGCACCACATCCTCTGCGGGAAGCGCAAGGCCGTCCTCGATCTCGACCTTCACGCGCTCGGGATCGGCCGCAGGAAGGTCGATCTTGTTAATAAGAGGGATGATCTCGAGGTTGGCATTCATCGCCATCATGCAGTTGGCAACCGTTTGAGCCTCGACGCCTTGGGTGGCGTCCACAACGCAAACCGCTCCCTCGCAAGCAGCCAAGCTCCTTGAAACCTCATAGGTGAAATCGACATGGCCCGGCGTGTCGATGAGGTTGAAGTGATAGGTGTTGCCGTCGTCGGCCTGGTAGTCCACGCGGACGGCCTGGCTTTTAATGGTGATTCCGCGCTCTCTCTCGATATCCATGGAATCCAGAAGCTGGGCTTGCATATCGCGCGAGGCAACCGTGCCCGTAAGCTCCAAGATACGATCCGACAAGGTGGACTTGCCGTGATCGATATGGGCGATAATCGAAAAATTTCTAATAAAGCGAGGATCGACTGCCATAATGTCCTTTGATTCTTAGACTGCTGAAAGCGCACCCAGGAAGTGTTACGCCGAATTGCTATTTTAAAACCTGATTATACCTAGGCAAGTCTCACTGCAAAGGAATGGCTTTCACCACGAAAGACAAGCTTCCTCGTATCGCGGGAGCCCGAGTATGAGCAAAAGCTTGATAAAGTAGGGCGAAAGCGGCAAAAAGATGCGCACCCAAGCTTGGCATATGGTATTATTTCAAAGCTTTCGTCTTCAAGTACAACTTTAAATGGAGGAATAAACGTGGCAAACATCAAGTCCCAGAAGAAGCGCATTATCACCAACGAGAAGGCTCGCATGCGCAACCGCGCAGTCCGCGCAGAGCTCAAGACCGCAATCCGCGGCGTTCGTGAGGCAGTAGCAGCTGGCGATGGCGCCGCCGCTTACGCAGCAGCTCAGAAGGCTTGCCGCCTGCTCGATCGCGCTGTCAGCAAGGGCGTTATCCACAAGAATCAGGCTGCCAACCGCAAGTCCGGCGTCATGAAGCTCGCCAACACCGTCGTCACCGCCGAGGACATCGCAGCTTACAAGCCCGCCCCCAAGAAGGAGCAGGCTGCAACCGGTTCCAAGAAGGCTGCCGCCAAGGAAGCCAAGGCTGCTGCTTATGCCGAAAAGGCTAAGATCAAGGAAGCCAACCGCAAGGAGACTCAGGCTGCCCAGGCTGCTGCCGCCAAGAAGAAAGCTGAAGAGGAAGCTGCCGCTGCAGCTGCCGAAGCTGAGGCCGAGGCTGCAGAGGACGCTGAGTAAGCAATCTGCGTTGAACCTTCGGGTTCATCCGTATATCCATAAAAAAGGAGCCCGCGGGCTCCTTTTTTATATGCAATGAGACTTGCAGCGCTCCAGCGATCAAACTCAGCGACGCAAAGTAGCTATCAGCCAATCAAGGAAAACCGTATCAGGGTCTCCCCCGCTTTTCATCGTTTGCTCGGCGGTGCATGCGGCCGACAATGCGCCTACCAATTCCTCCATACGATAGTTTCGCGCCCATGACATATGATTCTTCACACGCCAATCGGGAACTTTCAAAACCTTGGCCAAGCTACGCGACTCACCGCGCGCGGATAGAGCTTTTGCGGTGATGAGTTCGCGAATCCTACTCGTGCAAAACGAAAGAAGGGCATAAGCAGACGTGCTGCCGTTCATCTTCTTAAGAAGCACGAGGCAACGCTCAAGATTGCGTCCGGCGAACGAGTCGACGAACTCCCATGGTTTCACCTCAGCGGTGCGCGACACCATGGTAAAAACCTCGTTCTCATTTATCGCATCGCTGCCACGGTGAGCCAGCGAAAGCTTGCGAACCTCAGAATCAAGGGCAACCGTGTTGGTGCCAACCAAATCGATGAGGGCGTTTGCCGCCCCCGGAGTGAGTTGAACGCCATGGCTTCGCGCCATGTTCATGACGGTCCCACCTAAATCACGCCTGCCCAAAGGAGCGCAATCGATGATCGCGGTTTTACCCAAAGCGGCGATTGCCTTGT
>CAVBOO010000235.1:0-2272 GCA_963597045.1 bacterium
GAGTCTTGTTGGCGCCTTTTGTACAATTCATCAAGTATGACAAAAATCACTTAACGCACCATAAACACGAAAGCAAACAAAGCAAACATGACAAACGAATCGTTTAACAACAGCTTTTCAGGGGATGAATCTGGGATTCACTGTCTTAAGGTTTCCTCGAAGTCTTCTCCCGCATCGGTTGCGGGTGCAATTGCAGGCATGACCAAGGATGGCGTTCCCGTGGAGATTCAATCAGTTGGAGCAGGGGCTGTAAATCAGGCCATTAAAGCGGTTGCCATCGCGCGAGGATTTTTAGCTCCTTCGGGCATCGATATTTGTTGCGTGCCTTCCTTCGCCGACATCGTTATCGATGGCGAGTATCGTACAGCCATTCGTTTTACCGTAGAGCGTCGTGCGCGTTCCTTCTATGCTTCCAAAGTGGGGGATGATCAGTAGTGGCAAAAAGCGAACTTGCCGGCAAAACCTATCACGTAATCGTGTATGGATGCCAAATGAACAAGCATGATGGCGAGAGAATCGCGGGAATGCTCGATTCCCTTGGGGCCACGCGTGTGGAAGCCATCGAGGAAAGCGACATCGTCGTCTTCGTCACCTGCTGCGTTCGTGAGGCGGCCGATGTGCGTTTGATGGGCCAAGCTGCGTCCCTGAAGAACGTTCCTTTGCGCGAAAATGCCCCCGTGTCCAAACGCTTGGTGGCTATCGGTGGCTGCATTGGCCAGCGAGATTCTGGCGAATTACTCGAGAAACTGAAACATATCGACGTCGTTTTCGGCACCTTCAACCTTGCCAGCTTGCCACGCCTTCTTGAGCAGTCGCTTTTGACCGGCGAGCCAATGGTCGAGGTCCTTGATTCCGCTGATGAGTTCCCTACAAGCTTACCTAGCCAGCGAGAGCATAAATGGGCAGCATGGCTCCCTATTTCCATCGGATGCAATAACTTCTGCACCTACTGCATCGTTCCTCACGTTCGCGGACGCGAGAAGTCCCGCCCCATGGAGGACGTTGTGCTAGATGCTCAGAATTTCATTGCAGATGGTGTTAAGGAAATTACCCTCCTTGGACAAAACGTCAACTCCTATGGCCGCGATTTGTACGGTGAGCCTCGTTTTGCGGAGCTGCTCCGCCGTATCTCCGATACCGGTGTGGAGCGTATTCGCTTCGCAACTTCGCATCCGAAGGATTTGAATGACGATGTGATTCGGGCTTTTGGTGAGCTTGACAACCTAATGCCCGCCCTGCATCTTCCCGTGCAGAGTGGCTCAAATCGTATTCTTAAGGCAATGAACAGGCGCTATACGCGTGAGCATTACCTGGATATCGTCAAGAAGATTCGTGAGGTATGCCCCGATATCGCCTTGTCAACCGATGTAATCGTTGGTTTTCCCGGTGAGACCGAAGAGGACTTCCAGCTTACCTATGATCTAATCAAAGAGGTTGGCTATCATCAGGTTTTCACCTTCATCTACTCGCCGCGCGAAGGTACCCCTGCCGCCAAGATGATGCTGGACGACAACACTCCCCGCGAGCTTATCCAGGAACGTTTCCAGCGTTTGGTGGATTTGGTGCAGGATGGCGCATGCGCAGCCAACCAAGCTGAGTCCGGGCGAACCGTTGAGGTTCTGGTCGAAGGCTCTTCTCGCCGAGACGGGACCATGCTCACTGGTCGCAGCCCGAAAAACCAAACCGTGCATGCCAAGATCCCTGAGGGTACCGACATCGAATCCCTGAAGGGTCATTTCGTTACCGTTAAGGTCGATGAGGCCAAAACCTGGTACTTAAGCGGAGAAGTCATTTAGGTGAAGTATTCCGATCTGCCAATACTTTCCATCGTTGGACCCACGGCTTCAGGTAAGAGCGATTTAGCGATTTCGGCGGCACTTGCCCTTGGTGGGGAAGTGGTGTCTGCCGATTCGATGCAGATTTATCGCGGAATGGACATCGGCACCGCTAAAGTACCCTTATCCGAGCGCAAGGTACCGCATCATCTGATAGATATCGTCGATCCGGGTCAAGCTTATTCTGCTCAACTTTTCCAGCGCGATGCTCGAGCGATCTTCGAGAGTCTCTACATGCAAGGAAAGCCTACTGTTCTTTGCGGAGGGACAGGCTTTTACGTGCAGGCTGCACTTGATCATATGGATTTCCCTAAAGGCGATCAACTCGACAATCCTATTCGCGACAAGTGGCAGGCATTCGCTGATGAGTTTGGCTCAAACGCCTTATGGGAACGCCTCGAGCTCCTAGATGCTCGAAGCGCCAAGTGCGTTCATCC
>CAVBOO010000236.1:0-2268 GCA_963597045.1 bacterium
GCTCACCATCGTTGGTGAAAAGAAGCAGCCCTGTCGTATCTTGGTCAAGCCTGCCAACGGGAAACAAACCCGGATACCTGTCAACGGGAACAAGCTCCGCCGCTATAGGGCGCCCCCATTCGTCCGACATGGTGGTAACGTATCCTGCCGGCTTGTTAAGCATAAGAACGACCGAGGGACCCTTCGGCTCCACTACGCACCCATCAAAGAAAACCTTGTCGGTGCCGGGAACAACGCGAAAGCCCATTTCGGTAATCACGACGCCGTTAACGCTAACCCTCCCCTCGCGGATATGGTTCTCGCACTTACGACGCGAGTCGATGCCGGCGCGTGCAAGGTATTTTTGCAAGGGAATGGAGTTTTCGGCGGGCGCGCAGGCCTGAGGGCTTTCAGCTTTTGCGTCTTCAATCACGGCTTCGTCTTTAGCGCCCATGCTAGTCTTCCTCGAAAACAAGGGTGTCGAAATCGATTTTCTCAACCGCACCGGAAGCCTGCGCAAGCGCCTCGTCGAGCATGGCCTGCATAGCATCCTGCATCGTCTCAGACAAAGCGGGAGCTTCCTCTTCTTCACCTGAGAGTTCTGCGGGGATTTCCAAAACGGAATCCGCCGTGGTAACGCTTAAACGCTCAGCGATGAAGGAGCGGGTTTCTTCATCGGGGGCAAAGCTCTCAAGCGAGGGCAGATCTGAAACGGAATTCAAGCCGAAGCGGTCAAGGAAAGCCTTCGTCGTTCCGTAGAGAACAGGATTACCAGGCGCGTCCTGGGTGCCCACCTCCCTAAGGTAGCCCTTTTCCATAAGCGAGTTGACCGAACTGTCAGAGTTCACGCCTCGCACGCTGGCGATTCCATTGCGCGTCACCGGCTGGCAATAAGCAACGATCGCCAGGGTCTCAAGCGCCGCCTGCGTGAGCTTTCTCGTGTCCCAGGAAACAACATAGCGCTCGATAAGCTCATGATAGCGAGGATGAGTTACCAGGCGAAAGCCTCCGGCCGTCTCGTTCAGCTGGACGCCCCGATCCTCCATCACCAAACGCTGTTGCAATTCCGAACAAGCCGACTTCACCCGTGCTGGCTCGCATTGCAAAACATCCGCCAAGGAAAGAAGGCTCACCGGCTCCTCGGAAACAAAAAGCATTGCTTCAATAGCAGCCTGAAGCTCCTTGTCGCTGTAAGTTTCAAACATGATGCTCTCCTTGCACATTCATTATCAAGCCTCAGAGGCAGCATACGGCGTCTGTGCAGGCAAACCCTCATCTTCGAGGAGCAGGACGGCAATGTCCCCGAACAACTCGTCTTGGATTAAATTGACCTGACGACGCTTGAACAGCTCCAAAAGAGCCAGGAAGGTAACGACGATGGTCGCAGAATCATTGTTGAATCGCGCGATAAGCTCAGAAAAGCTCGTGGACCTACGACTTGCCACGAAATCGCGTATATCGCTCACGCGCTCCTCGAGCGAAATGACCTTGCGCGCAATATGCTCGGACTCAAGCAAAAACACGTCCCTGCGAGCAAAGCATTGTGCGCACAAACGCCCAAGATCATCGACGGTCGTGCCCTTAAGATAATCCGGTACCAAACTAAGAAGAGACCGATCCGGCCCGAATGGCCTTGCATGCATGCGTGTCTGAGCTTCAAGGCGAGCCGACAGGGCAGCTGCGGCATTCTTGAATTTCTTATAGACGATTAAATTATCGACGAGCATGTCGCGCATTTGGTCGGGCGTGAGTTCATCCAAGTCGGCGTCGATCGCCGGTTCATCCTCCGGGATCAAGCTGGCCGCTTTAAGCTCAAGCAAAGTAGCCGCAACAAGCAGAAAGTCGCTCGCAACATCAAGGTCGACCTTCTTCATACGCTCGATTTCCGCTAGATACTGATCGGCAATCTCGGAAATCGCAATGGAGCCGATATCGACCTTTTGCCTGCTAACCAAGTACAAAAGAAGATCAAAAGGGCCATCGAAGCTCTCGATGCGAACACGATACGACACTTCAACCTCCTAAACCGATGCGGGCGATGAAAACCAACCGAGCAGAAACTAAATCAAGCCTACCAGCAAATGATAGACGTTGCCGGCGGTCACGTTTAAATACCAGCCAATAGGGTCGACGTTGAAAACCTGGGGAAGCAAAATGATGACGATCATGAAAATCGGAAGAGCATATTGCTGAATCGTGTAATAGGTGCCCATGTGCTCATCGGGAACGAAGGGCACCACGATGGAGGCGCCGTCAAGAGGCGGGATGGGAATAAGGTTGAAGAACATC
>CAVBOO010000237.1:0-2262 GCA_963597045.1 bacterium
TTCGAGAGCTGCTCGCATACCACGCTCGATGCTTCCGGCATCCCTGTGGGCCTGCCGGACGGTCAGATGGGTAATTCCGAGGTGGGTCATTTGAACATCGGCGCTGGTAGGCCGGTGTTTCAGGAATTGACGCGCATCAGTTTGGCCGCAAAAGATGGCTCTCTGGCCAAGAATCCGGTTTTGGGCAGTGCTTTTTCCGACGTGATCGAGTCTCATTCGGTTCTGCATCTGATGGGGCTTTTGAGCGATGGCGGTGTTCATTCCAGCAACGAGCACCTGTATGCCTTGCTCGACGCCGCTGCCGCTGCTGGCGTTGCCAACATCAAGGTGCACTGTTTTTTGGACGGGCGTGACGTGCCGCCTAAAAGCGCTGATAGGTATTTATCGGAACTTGAAGAGAAACTTTCGCAGTTGCCCGAAGGGGTGAACGCGAGCGTCGGCGTTATCGCGGGGCGCTATTTCGCAATGGATCGCGATAATCGATGGGACCGCATCGAAAAAGCATGGCGTGCCATCTGGCTTGGGGAGAATCGCTTCAACGGTAGTGCCCTAGAGGCACTCCAGGCCTCTTACGAAAAGGAAGTCACTGACGAGTTCTTCGAGCCCGTATGCCTTGGTGCGGGTGGATCTCAGCCTGATGACGTTTTCGTGTTCTTCAATTTCCGCCCCGATCGTGCTCGCGAGATTTCCCGAGCTCTTTGCGATCCTGAATTTTCCCAGTTCGAGCGTCCATTCTGGAGTAAGCCAGGCTTTGTGTGCCTAACCGAGTACGATCCAACGATTCCCGCTCCCGTGGCTTTTGCCAAGGAAGTGCCCGGTCATGTTTTGGCCGATGTGATTTCCGAGCTTGGTTTGCGTCAGTATCACATAGCCGAAACCGAGAAGTACGCCCATGTCACTTTCTTCATGAACGGTGGTGTCGAGGCTCCCAAGAAGGGCGAGACGCGCTTCTTGATCCCGTCTCCCAAGGTTGCCACATACGATTTGCAACCCGAGATGAGCGAGCCGGAGGTTGCCGTGAAGTTGCGCGATGCGATCCTCGCCGACGAGGCGGATCTCTACATCGTCAACTTCGCAAACTGCGACATGGTGGGTCATACCGGCGTCGTCAGCGCGGCGGTTGCAGCTGTTGAGGCGGTTGACGCCGGTGTGGGCATGGTGATCGAAGCCATCAGGCAAAAGGGCGGTGTCGCTTTGGTCACTGCAGATCACGGCAACGCTGATTGCATGATTGCCGAGGACGGAACTCCCTTCACCGCTCATACCACCAATCCCGTTCCCTTAATCTTGGTCGATGGGGCAGGGATTTCTCGCTCGCTCAAGCAGGAAAGGGGAGCGTTGGCAAACATCTCGCCCACGCTTTTGGAGATGATGGGTATCCCAATCCCCGCCGAAATGACCTCGGAGTCTCTTTTGGCCTAGGGCTTGCCGTGCTTGGACGTCGCTTTAGCAAGGCAAGCGCGTTTGGACGCAGCTTTGGCAAGGTAGGCGCTGGTAGCTAAATGCGATCAGCGTCTTATGCGGTCTAGCCGCTGACATTTTGTCGCCAAGGCTTCTTGGCCTTCGGCGCCGATAATGATTCAAGGAGCTCGAAAGGGCTCCTTTTTCACGCTCAAATAGCCCTTGACCTTGAGTCCTTGAAGTCGTAAAACTAGATGCGCTGACTATTTCAGCAAGATTCATGTGCAAATAAAAGGCAGAACAAAGCGGTATCGTTTTGGGGAGATACCGTTGTCTTCGGGTAGCCCCAGGTCCTACGTGCTAGATTGCGCGTCGCGTGCTGTCACCTAAAGGAAAGGATTTCTATGGGTGATACCGAACGCGTTCGCAATGCCACCGAGGTTTTGGTGGCCATTTCCTTCGGAGCGTTTCTAGCGACGTTCAACGAAACCTTCTTGAACGTTGCCCTTACGCCGATCATGCAGGACTTCAACATCACGTCGGGCGAAGTTCAGTGGGTTTCCACCGCCTACATGCTTGTCGCTGCAGTCACGGTTCCCGTTACGAGCTTCCTATATCGCAGCATCCCGACGAAACGTTTAAGCCTTATGGCTATCGGTCTTTTGCTTGTCGGCACTATTCTGGGCGCTGTTTCGATTAATTTCCCCATGCTCATCGTTGCTCGTTGCGTTCAGGCTCTGGGAACGGGCATGATCGTTCCTATCGGCATGAACCTCACCCTCCTGGTTGCTCCTCAGGGCAAGCTTGGTACTTACATGGGCGTGGTTAGCGCGGTTACCCTGGTTGGTCCCGCATTCGGCC
>CAVBOO010000238.1:0-2246 GCA_963597045.1 bacterium
CAAGTTCTGCGACCCCGAGGAGTTCGAGGCGCCCGTCCTCGTTAAGGCTCTGAAGGCCGAAGGCGTTCCCGTGGTCACCGTCGAGGTCGACCAGCAGACCGAATCCTACGAGCAGGCTCGTACTCAGCTCGAGACCTTCGCCGAGCTTCTCGGCTAATCAAGTGGGGGAGGGCCCAAATCCTATGGGCTCTCCGCCCCGACCCTTGGGGCGGAGCAACCCCCTGAAAGAAAAGTCGCATTCAAGTGCGGCATTGGAAACTCAGCACTTGAATGCGACTCTTAAGAGGGCTGATAAAATCAGCCTCAAGAAAGGACATTATCATGTCTTCCGCAAACACCCAGAAAAAAGGTGGATTCCACTACGCCTTCATGATCGTGGCGGCATGCATCGTTTTCACCTGCATCCCTTGCGCCCTCACCTTGAGCTGCGCAGGCATCTACTTCACCCCTGTTAGCACCTATTTCGGAGTTCCCAAGGCCTCTTTCACCCTGTACTTCACCATCCTGAACCTGGCCATGATGATCACCTTGCCTATCGCCGGTAAGCTGATGAGCAAGATGGACATGCGCGTTATCTTGACGGTCTGCGCCATCATCGACGGCTTGGCCATGGTCGCGATGTCCTTCTTCACCGAGGTTTGGATGTTCTACGTCTCCGGCGTGTTCCTGGGCATCGGCACCGCACCTTTGCTGTACTTGGCAACTCCTAGCCTTATCAACGCTTGGTGCTACAAGAAGGTTGGTTTCTTCATCGGCTTGGCAATGGCGTTCACCGGCATCGGCGGCGTTATTTTCAACCCCATCGGAACCGCGCTCATCAACATGGGCCCCGAGGGTTGGCGCACCGGCTACCTGGTGTTCGGCATCCTGATCCTGGTTCTGACCACCCCCTTCACTGCTTTCGTCATCCGCTCCAACCCCGCTGATAAGGGTCTTAAGCCCTACGGCATCGAGGAAGCTCTTGAGAACGCCGATGGCGACACCGACGCCGTCATGACCGGCGTTTCCGCCAACAAGGCCATGAAGACCGGCGCCTTCGTCTGCATCGCAGCATTCGCCTTCTTCATCACCTTGAACCAGACGGTTTACCAGTTCATGCCTTCCTACTGCACCTCTTTCGCAGAGTCCGCTCCTGCCGTTGCCGCCCTGTCCGGCGTCGTAGCCTCCGCTTGCATGGCTGGCCAGGCTATCGGCAAGGTCGTCCTGGGCGTCGTCAACGACAAGAACGCCCACGCCGGCTTGTTCCTGGGCCTTGGTTGCGGCTTCGTGGCGGTTGCCCTGATGTGGTTCCTGCCCACGATCGGCTTCGTGATGCTCATTGCAGCATTCATCTTCGGTTTCGTGTACGCCTGCACCAACGTCGAGGCTCCTCTGCTCACCCGCTCGGTCTTCGGTTCGCGTGACTACACCAACATCTGGTCCCGCGTCTCCATGGCCGGCACCCTGGGCGGCGTTATCGCACCTACCTTGTTCGGCATCCTGGTCGACCTTCCCGGTGGCTTCAACATCATGTTCGCGGTTTCCGTCTGCTGCATGATCGCATGCCTCCTCTGCGGCCTGTATGCGCTTGGCCGTCGCGGCAAGCTCGACATGACCACGGGCGACAGCGAGCAGTAAACACTTCGATTACCCATCGCCGCTGCGCAGGCACCCTCCCTCCTTTTCGTTTGCGTGCGCAGATTGGCTAGCCCCTTAGTGGATTCCCATAAACATATTCGGGTAAGGCAGGACCCCTCCCTCATTTGCCTGCCTTACCCGATGGGGTCCCATCCAAAAGGTTTTCCGGTTGCCTTTCCCGAAACGCCGGACGCGACCCGAACGGCAAAGCTTCTTCGGTTCACGAATCTGCTTTTAGCGACTGATCAGCTTTTTAAACCCTCCTAGCTGATCAATCGCTGAAAACAGCACCCAGAGCAATTCATCTAGGAAAGGAACGAAAATGGATTTCTCTCTTACCGACGAGCAAGAGCTCCTTATCGATAGCATCAAAGAGTTCTGCGCGCGCAATCTTGACGAGGACAAGATTCGCGACATGTATGCGAACTTCGGCATGAGCGATGAGCTTATCAAGGCTTATCTTGAGGCTGGTTTCGGCCTGATGGGCATCCCCGAGGAACTCGGCGGCATCCCCTGCGACCGCGTTACCCTGGGCGTTTTGACCGAGGAGTTCGCGCATTACGCAGGCTGCGTGACCCCCTTCCTCAACAACACGCTTGCCATGTGCGACATGATCGACTTCGGCAGCC
>CAVBOO010000239.1:0-2231 GCA_963597045.1 bacterium
TCCCAGATGTCCAAGAGGAACTCCTGCAAAAGGGTGCGGTTCTTGGCGTCGATGGCGCCGAAAGGCTCGTCCATGAGCAAGATCTCGGAGTCGGCGGCCAGCGCTCGTGCGATGGCGACGCGCTGTTGCATGCCGCCGGAGAGCTGGCTGGGGTATTTGTTCTCGAAGCCGGAAAGGCCGACTTTGCTAAGAATGGCCTTGGCTTGTGCGCGGTATTCCTTCTTGCCAAGCTCGCGATGGTACTGCTTGATGCCGAAAGCCACGTTCTCGAGCGCGGTTTGCCAGGGGAACAGCGAGTATTGCTGGAACACGACTGCGCGCTCGGGGCCGGGGCCCGTTATGGGCACCCCGTCGATTAGCACTTCGCCCGAGCTGGGCTCGTGCAGGCCCTCGAGCACCGACAGCAGGGTGGACTTGCCGCAGCCGCTCGATCCGATGATCGTCACGAACTCGCCGGAGGCGACATCGAACGAGACCTGCGACAAAGCGAGCGTTCGTTCCTGCTTCTCACCGTACTCGACCGTCAGATCGCGTACCTCAATCTTGCTCACGGATTGGTTCCTTTCTAAGTGGGGCTGCTTGCTTTATCCGCCGCAGCATTCGGGGACTTCTTGCTTTGCTGTGCTTGCGTAAGCCTTGGAAGTGCTGCTAACGCTAGCGCCCCCTTCAGTTCAATTGGCTTCTTTGAAGTGCTCCTGAAGCTCCTTCAAGATGTCGTTGGAGCTGTCCTCTTCGGCAAGGTCGTTCAGAGCGTCCTCGTAGATCGAGGTGTTGTAGTGCTCGGTCTCGTCGAAGTCGGAGGTATAGCCCAGCTTCACGATGGCTTCCTTGAGCTCGCTGGAGGCCTTGGTGTCGGGGTCGGGGTACGAGGTGCCGTAGCCGCCGTAGACCTCGGTCTCGATGGCGTCCTCGTCGATGTCGATGTACTTCTTCACGTCCTCGATGGTCTTATCGTGGTTGGTCTGCGTGAACTCGTAGGCCTTGATGATCGCGCGCTCGAAGGCGGTGTAGGAGTTCTTGTTCTCGCTTAGGGCCTCGGTGGGAGCGATCTGGCGGCAGCAGGGCTGATCTTTAAGGAGCTTTTCCTCGGAGCAGCGATAGACGATGGAGTAGCCTTCGCTTTCAGCCAAAGAGGCGTAAGGGGAATACACGCTTGCCGCATCGATGGAGGCGTTCTTCAGGGCAGCGTAGGCGTCTTTCTGGGAATCGAAGTACTTGATGTGCACCTCGCCCTCGCCATCGCCGATCTTGATGTTGGCGGCTTCAAGCAGCTGCTGAAGCTCGGCGTCCTGGATGGAGTTCTTGACGGATGCCACGTTGCGGTCTTTGAGGATGGAGATGTCCCAATCCTTCAAACCCTTGGTGTAGTCGGACTTGATGACGTAGCCGTGGCCGTTGGTCATCGCGCCGCCGAAGATCGAGATGTCGGAGCCGGAGCTGGCGAAGGTGAAGGTGGGGACGGTGCTGATGAAGGCGACGTCGAGCTTGCCGTTGGTAAGACCGCTTTCGAGCTCGGAGGAGGAAGAGAACTGCGTCAGGTTGACGTTCAGGCCTTCCTCGTCGAAGTAACCTTCTTCCTCGGCGACGAAGGCGAAGAGGTGTGCGGTGGAGTTCAGGTAGCCAAGGTTGAACTCGGTTTTCTCGAGGTTGGAATCGGAAGAGGAGCTGTCGTTTGATGCGCAACCGGCAAGGCCGACGGTGCTTCCGGCGACGAGGGTCAAAGCCAATGCCGCGCTGACGGCAGTGCGCTTGAACTTGAGGGGGCTTAGGGTTTTCACGGGTTTCCTTTCACTTTGTTTCTTGCCCTATCCTGAATTTGAGCGCAAAAAACTAAGCATGTGACCTGCTTTTTCTTGATCGTCATGCGTGGTTTGCTGCTCTGAAATTCGGTGAGATTGATATTACGGATTGCTTGTAAAACGATGAAGAGGGCAATTCATGATGTTCTGCTATAGCCTTAAGCTATAACGAACACGTTCGCATATATAGCCTGAAGCTATAGCGGCCTTGCTGCGATGGATTTTGCATGCTTTTGGGTGCCGGGTGAAAGCGAATCAGGGACCGCAATTAAAGATTTGGAAACATGAAAAGGCCGTTTACCGGCTAAACCAGAGGCTTCTTTGAGCATGATTGCATTGCAGGGCTTGGGTTTTGCATTGCCCTGTGGCGTGAGCTGGGCTGCGGCTGGCTTGCTTGCCTGAGGGCTTTTAGCACTGACGTTGCCTTGCTTC
>CAVBOO010000240.1:0-2226 GCA_963597045.1 bacterium
CATAAGAACATAATGGTCGTGGGCGACGACGACCAGTCCATTTACTCATGGCGCGGTGCCGACCTGCGCAACATCCTAAGCTTTGAAAGCGATTACCCCGAGGCCCACGTGGTCAAGCTCGAGCAAAACTACCGCTCCACGGGCAACATCCTGGCGGCCGCCAACGCGGTCATCGAGAACAACGCAACACGCAAGCGCAAGCGCCTGTTCACGACTTCGGAAGATGGCGAGAAAATCCAGGTCTACACCGCCTCCGACGAGCGCGACGAGGGCCGTTGGATTGCCGGCGAGATCGAAAAGCTCCACGGTATGAAAGGCGTTTCCTACAACCAGATGGCGGTGTTCTATCGCACCAACGCCCAGTCGCGCATGCTCGAAGATATGCTGATGCGCGCGGGCGTTCCCTATAGGCTCGTCGGCGGCACGCGATTCTTCGACCGCGCCGAGATTCGCGACGTTATGGCCTACCTCAACCTGGTGGTCAACCCCGCCAACGACATCGCAGCCCAGCGCATCATCAATGTGCCTCGCCGCGGCATCGGCAAAACCACGGTCGAGCGCATTCAGTACGTCGCGCGCGAAAACGCCTGCACTTTTCTGCAGGCTTGCGAGCTCTGCACGCTCGATCCCGATATACGCGCTGCCACGCGCAAGGCGATAGCCCAGTTCGTGGGTATCATCCGCGAGGCTCAAAATTACTCGGGCGACCTGCGCAAGGTCGTCGAGGCGATCATCGACAAAGCCGGCATCATCGAGGCTTACCGGGCCGAGCGTACCGACGAAGCCGATGGCCGCATTGAGAACATCGAGGAGTTGCTGGGCGTCGTCGACGAGTTCGTCGAAACGCATGATGAGGCCGAGGCGCTCTACGAGGCACCGACGGTTTCCAACGTCGATACTGCAGACGCTGCAGCGAACGCCTTCGCCGCCGAGGCCGCTGCCGCCGCCCCCGCGGCCACGACCGACGCTTCCCTGGCCGCCCTCCAGGCATCAGCCGCGCCCGAGCCTCCGGTGCGCACTTTCCAGGGCGACAGCCTTTCCGATTTCGTTGAATGGGTTACGCTGCGTACCGACATGGACACCATGGACGAAGACGGCAAAGCGGTTACCATGATGACGATCCACGCCGCCAAGGGTCTTGAGTTCGATATCGTGTTCGTTTCGGGCATGGAGGAGTCCCTGTTCCCGCACGGCAACTCCGCAACCGACCCCGCCGGCCTGGAAGAGGAGCGCCGCCTGGCCTACGTCGCCATCACGCGTGCGCGCAAGCGCCTGTTCCTTACCAATGCCTTCACGCGCAAGATCTTCGGCCAAACGCAAAGCAACCCCCGTTCGCGCTTCATCGGCGAGATCCCGCAGGAGCTACGCCATGCAAGTGGTATGGGTTCAAGCGGCTTCTCGGGCTCCGGCTGGGAGAAGCGGGGGAGTCGCCGCGGCATCTCCGGCTCCGGAGCCGAGGCGGGCGGCGGCCGCGTGTTCGGCACCTCAAGCGCATCCGGCTCGCGCAATCGCAGTGTCTCAGGTGGTGCGCGCCCCAAGGCCGACGTCGGCAAGAAGGCGGCAGCGAGCATGAGCTTTGCTGCAGGCGACGTCGTCGACCACAAGGTGTTCGGCCGCGGTAAGGTGATCTCGGTCGAGGGCGACACCCTGCAGGTTCGTTTCCAGCGCACCGGTCAAACCAAGAAGCTCCTAAAGGATTACGCACCCATCGTGAAGGTGGGGTAGAATTCGTTTGCGTGTGCACATTTGTGCGGTAACACGGAAACAAAGGCCGCGTTTTCGCGCTGGCAAGGTAGATCGATAAACAAGGAAGGTTGGCAATCCATGGCGGATACCATCAAAATCGTGGGCCACAAGAACCCCGATAACGATTCAATCGCGGCAGCAGTCAGCTACGCATACCTGAAGAACGCGCTTGAGGCTGCAAAACCCGAGTCCGAGGCCACCTACGTGGCATGCACCTTGGGCGCCTTGCCCCAGGAAAGCGCAACCATCTTGGCTGAAGCCGGTCTGCCCGCCCCCGAGCTCATCGAGTCCGTCGGCGCAGGCGACAAGGTGATCCTGGTCGACCATAACGAATCAACCCAGATGGTCGATGGCATCGCCGACGCCGAGATCATCGAGGTCGTCGATCATCATCGCATCGCGGGCGATGTGGTCACCGGCAACCCTATCCTGTACCTGAACATCCCCGTCGGCTCCACGGCAACCATCATCAGCAAGCTC
>CAVBOO010000241.1:0-2213 GCA_963597045.1 bacterium
CAATCGCGCCCCTCCCTTGTTTTGCCTGTAGCTGGGTTCACTGAGGAGGACGCCCATATTCCGCTGTTTCCGCGAGTGTTCAAGTTGGTTTTATGCCCAACTTCGAAGATGCTGTTCCAGGATTGTTTGGTGGAACAGATAGATTTGGCGTTATCTATCGGTTTTCCGCTATACTTAATCCCGTTTTTGCCGTCGTTGTCGATGTAGGTAAAAGAACGCATGAATCTTTCTCAGCTGTACTATTTCCGTAAGCTCGCCGAATTGCAGCACTACACCAAAGCTGCCAAGGAACTGTTCATCACCCAGCCCACGCTTTCTGGCTCAATTGCCTCTTTGGAGCAGGAGCTAGGGGTTTCCTTGTTCCAGAAGGCGGGAAGAAACGTTGAGTTGACCAAATACGGCTCGGAGTTCCTGATCTACGTGAATGCCTCGCTGGAGCAGTTGGATAAGGGCATTGCGATAATGAAAGGCTATTCCGGCGAAGGTGATGGCGGCATGATAGACCTTGGTTGCATCATCACCTTGCAAACCGACTATCTTCCTCGTTTGCTGAGAGGGTACTCTGCGGTAAACGACCACAAAACCGAGTTCAACATCAATCAGAAGCCTTCGCAAGAGCTGCTTTCCGGCGTGGTCGAGGGAAAACATGATGTAGTGTTCTGCGCATTTGAGGAAACGGATCCCAGCGTGCGGCAGATCCCCGTCGTGGAACAGCAGCTTATGGTGTCTATGAGCCCGAGCAACCCCTTGGCTAGCAAGGATTACCTCACCCCTGAGGATCTGAGATCGGCTTCCATCATCACGTATCGTGACGAGGTGCCTTTGGGCAGATCGGTGAAGCGCTTGTTGGACGATTTCGGCATCGAGAATGTACGCTATGCCTACGAGGACGAGTCTATCTTGGCGGGTTTTGCCGCAAATGGGCCCGATGTTGCCCTGATGCTCGACACGTTCTTCCCTCATTCACTCGACGACATCGTGATGAAGCCCCTGTACAACAATGAGTTGGAGAAGCGGCGTTACTGCCATACCATCTACCTTGTTTACAGCGAGAAGAACTATCGCCCGTATTGCGTAGAGCATTTCGTCGAGTACGTTCGGGAGCATCAGCTTGACCGCTCAAACTCCCCAAGCATCTACATAGATTGATGGAAAACACCCCTTGCTGTGCTTTCAACCGCCTCCCGTTTCTCGTGTCCAAGAAATGGGAGGCGGTTCGCTTTGGTGGGGCTTTCTCCTTTTTTGTTGGGAACACCCTGCCTGTGCGAGGCGTTTTGGGCTATGCGATAAAATGAGTCGTTATGATCCTACAGCTTGAACATATAACCAAATCGTTTGGCTCGAGAGTTCTTTTCTCCGATGTTTCCTTCCGCTTGGAGGAATATGATCGCCTTGCCCTGGTTGGCCCCAACGGTGCTGGGAAAACAACCATGCTCAATATCATCACTGGCAAGGAAGATGCCGATGAAGGCCGTATCGTTTTGGCCAAAGGCGCTAAGATCGGCTACTTGGAGCAAGAGGCCATCGAGATGGGGGAGCGAACCATCTTCGAAGAGGTTCTTTCCGCCCAAACCGAGATCTTGAGCCAAGAAAAGCGCATGCGCGAACTGGAGGGATCGTTGGGAGAGAACCCCAGCGAAAAACAGCTGTCTGCCTATGGGCGCGCTCGTGATCAATATGAGGCAATGGGTGGGTATTTGCTGGAGAGCAGGGTCCGCTCAGTCTTGTTCGGCCTGGGCTTCGGTGAGGACGACATGGATCGCATGACCACCGATTTTTCCGGTGGTTGGCAGATGCGCATCGCCTTGGCAAAGCTGCTTACCCGAAATCCCGAGGTGCTGCTTCTTGACGAGCCTACCAACCATCTTGACCTCGAAAGCGTCAAATGGCTGGAGGGTTTCCTGCGCAGCTATTCCGGCAGCGTGATCGTGGTCAGCCACGACCGCGAGTTCCTTGATAACATGGTTGACCGCGTTGCCGAGATCGATCTTGGCATGGTCCAAACGTACAAGGGCAATTACTCCGCGTACCTGAAGCAGCGCGAAGAGCGTATTCAACTCCTGCGTGAGCAGGCCCAGAAGCAGGAAGAGGAGATCGCCCACATGGAGGCGTTCATCGAGCGCTTCCGCTACAAGGCGACCAAGGCCAAGCAGGTGCAAGACCGCGTGCGCAAGCTTGAGAAGATGGAGCGTATCCAGGTTCCCCCCGAGCGC
>CAVBOO010000242.1:0-2208 GCA_963597045.1 bacterium
CACTCCTAAAGAACGCCAGGAGGCACTTGATAAGGCTTTGAGGGCACGTCGTAAGCGCGCCGAAGCTCGTGATGACCTCAAGTCCGGCAAGCTCAGCGTGGCCGACCTTATCGAAACCGATGATGAGGTTCTGAAGCGCATGCGCGTTTCCGCGATGCTTGAGTCCTTGCCCTCCATTGGCGAAACCAAGACCAAGCGCATCATGGAAGAGTGCGGAATCGCTGAAAGCCGTCGTGTCGGCGGTCTGGGCAAGCATCAGAAGGCCAAGCTTCTTGAGCGTCTTGCAAAGTAGCCCCGTTTCATAGGAATTGGTCTTTAAGGAATCTGGCGAGGGAGCCGGATTCCTCTTGTTATTTGTATCTGTAGATGCGTCTAAAAGGAACCTGGTATTTATCGGGTTCCTTTTGTTTTGTCTGAGCCTTGGTTAGGGTAGACGGCATATAGGGGAGTTAAAGCGCGATGCTCGCTTTCTTAAACGTGGGTGTGCACGGCTTGCGGTTGTTCCCCCCCCCAACGCATTCCTGTGCAGATTGCGGATGCTTGAGCTCAGGTTCGGCACCTTCGTGGGGTCTCTGAACTTGAACCTGAAATTCGTTTAAAAGAGGCTGGCAATGTTGCGCGTGTTGGAGCATACTGTTTTAAGTCTTTAACAGCGGTACAGAGAGACCGACAAGGCGCAACATAATTTCCCAGATCTTCGGAACTCATTCCTGTTTATAAAGGATGAGGTCCAGGTTTTGTGTGTTAGATTGCCCCGAGTCTTTGTACCGGGGCTTTTTCTTGCCCTGGCTTCGGCGTCGCTTGATTTGGCGCTCTGGTTTCTCCGTTCCGCTCGAGCTGGAAGGGAATGTTCATGGGCAGCGATTCTTCTGAGACCACCGTCGTCATGGACGCCAACGAGATCAAGAGCACCCTTGTGAGGATGGCTCATCAGATTCTCGAGCAAAACCATGGTGCTGACAATTTGGCTCTGGTGGGCATCGTGACGCGTGGCGATCTTCTTGCATCGCGTCTTGCGCGCATTATCCACGAGATCGAGGGTAAAAACGTTCCCGTCGGTTCGGTCGACATAAGCTTCTATCGCGACGATCGTCCGCGTACCGAAAACCCTCAGTTCCGCGGTGCAGACATTCTTTTCAACCTAGAGGGCAAGCATGTCGTGCTGGTTGACGATGTTTTGTTCACCGGTCGTACGGTGCGTGCTGCGCTCGATGCGCTTTCCTCTATTGGCCGTGCGGGCCGTATCAGCTTGGCGGTACTTGTCGATCGCGGTCATCGTGAGCTTCCCATTCGCGCCGATTACGTGGGTAAAAACGTTCCCAGCTCTCGCTCCGAGCGTGTCCGCGTGCACCTTGATGGAGTGGATGGCGAGGATTGCGTTTTGATCACTCGCGTCGACCCCGATTCCCATATCGGCTCCGATCCGCTCGCGCGGCAAACGTATTAAAGGATTCGAATTCAAACCGGGCTTGTTTTTACTGGCCTGGTTTTCATGTGTTGGCTTATTTGAAAGAAGGTGCTTTCCTTGGGTACTGCTACCGATCTTCTGAGGTACACCACCACCGGCAGCCGTCCAAGCGCGAAACTCGTGCTTGAAGACGGCACGGTGTTCACGGGATACTCAGTAGCCGCTGAGGGCGAGGCGTTTGGCGAGGTTTGCTTCAATACTTCGCTTGAGGGCTATTTGGAAGTGATCTCCGACCCGTCATACGCCGGCCAGATCATTACCATGACCTACCCCCAGATCGGCAATTACGGCGTCAACCCGGACGATCTTCAGTCCGAGAGCTTGGCGCTTCGCGGTTTGGTTGTGCACGACATGTGCTTCACGCCTTCCAATTGGCGCTCCACTCAGAGCTTGCCCGAGTTTCTTGCCGAAAGAGGCGTCGTCGCCATCGCGGGCATCGATACCCGTGCGCTCACCACACACCTCCGCGATCATGGTGCCCAGAAGGGCGTTATCTCGACGCTTGATTTGGATGATGCGAGCTTGCTTACCAAGGTCAAGGAATCGCCTTCCATCGTCGGTGTTAACCTAGCCAAGACGGTGAGCCGTGAATCTGCTTTCTCGTTTGACGAGCTGCCCGCTTCGCACAACTTCGCCGTTGCCGCTCCCTTGCCCAAAAAATACAAGGTGGTTGCCTATGACTGCGGCGTCAAGCGCTCCATTTTGCAGGGCCTGCTCCGCGTTGGCGCCGAGCTCACGGT
>CAVBOO010000243.1:0-2180 GCA_963597045.1 bacterium
CCCTCTTGCAAGCCACCATACGAAACCTTTCCCCTGCCGCAAAAGCATTTAACCTTTTCAGTTTATCAGCAGATTAGGGCGAGCATTATCATAGGTGGCGAAAAGGAGAGGGAGCTATGTACGATTACGACCAAAGGGCACCGAAGCGCGAGCCTATCGAACCAGCAAGCACGACCGATACCTTCAGCAGCTCGTCGGCCGACCCGAACGAACTCGACAGCCTGATGGGCTCGGTCAGCTACAAGATGACCGAGTTCGAAAAGCCTCTTCCTGGGCTTATCCATGCCGTTTTCGCCGTGGAAAACTATTACTTCACCGATCGACTCGATCGTTACCTTTTGTTCGGCCCGGGCGGGCGCTCTTTGTTCATCGATCTGGGGCACCCCTTGCTTTGCGGCAGCAAGCACTTGGACCTTATGCTTGAACGCGCCGAGATGGACTGGTCGAGCGCCGATTTGGCGGTGACGCATTTTCACCCTGACCACGTAGGAAACATGCAATATTTTCTTAACCGTGGGGGCAACGCGGTGTACCACGGCCCGCTTCATGTTCTTGACGACGAAGCGTGCGCGGACTTCGCCTTTGCCATCGGCTGGCCCGAGGCAACCGAGGCGCCCGAGCTATGGGACCCTCTGCATTTCACCTTGCAGTACATCACCAAATGCGGCTTCCCCGAAGGAACCAACGCCCACGAGCTGTACACCGACGACAGCTTTTCAGTCGGCGGCTGGGACCTGGTTGCGCTTGAGACCCCCGGTCATGCCCTTGAGCACGTGTGCGTGGCGGACAAACAGCGCAAGGTCCTTTTCGGCGGCGACCACATCATCGACGCCGCGCCCTCCATCATGCAATTCGGCCGAAACGACCACCTGCTAAGCAAGTTCTTCGATACCTTCCCGGTTTTGCGGAAGGCCGAATACGAAACGGTATACATGTCGCATCATGCACCCTTGCGAGGCAAGGAAAACATCAACGCTTTCTACGACTTCATGATCGCAAAATTCGACAAGCCCCTGGCCAAACGCAAGAAGATCATCGATCAGCTTGGCAGCGCAACCGTGATGGAAGTGGCACAGGCCGCCCAGCAATCGCATGGCTCATTCAACGAGCTGGAAGAAGGCATGAAGATCCGTCGCTTCGCCATGACTTTCTCGCTGCTGGAGCGCCTGGCCGACCAGAAAGCCATCGCGCGCGAAACCGATTCCGAGGGAATCATCCATTACAAGGCCATCTAGGCGCACAAGGCCGCCCAGGCGCGAGGGCCGCAAAAACCAAGTTCACACATGGATATTTAGAGCAATAGAGCAGAGATTTGCGCTTCAAGGAATACACTTGAATAAAACAAACTTTGTATCCTTGAAGAAGCGAAATCCATGGGCAATCAAGAAATCATACCAAGCAAAACCGCCGACACCTTCAGCAGCTCGACTGCCGAAATCGGCGGCTTCGACGATTTGCTTGAAGATGTCAGCTACGAGCTTGTTTCCTTTGCAGAGCTTGAAGAAGGCCTCATCCACGCCGTCTTCAAGGTGAACGATTACTACTTCACCGATCGCATCGATCGCTATCTTCTTTTCGATCGCAACAAGTCGGGGCTGTTCATCGATCTGGGGCACCCTAAGCTTACCGGCACCGAGCACCTGCAGACCATGCTCAACAAAGCGAGGGTTTCCTGGGCTGCCACCGATGCCGCACTCACCCACTTCCACGTCGATCACGTTGGAGGCCTTGGCTATTTCTGCGAGCATGGCGGACGCGCCATCTATCACGGACCAAGCCGTCCAATCACCGATGAGCTTTGCTCCGACTTCGCCTGCGCGGTTGGTCTTCCCGAGCTTTGGGATTCTCAGCCTGAAGCGATCAGAAGGACCTTCGAATATGCCAACGAGATCCCGGCAGAAGGCAAAGGCAAGGCTAAGACCTTAGTGGACGGCGACGAGCTTGATTGCGGTAGATGGCACCTGCAGGTACTTGAAACCCCGGGCCATTCGCTTGAGCACATCTGCTTTGCCGATATCGACCGCAAAATCCTGTTCGCCGGCGACCATGTTATCGATGCAGCACCGTCGATCATGCAGTTCAATCGCAACGATCATTCGCTCAAGCTCTTCTTCGAGAGCTTCGAGAAGCTGAAAAAGCTGAATTTCGAAACGGTTTACATGTCCCACCATGAGCCCCTG
>CAVBOO010000244.1:0-2171 GCA_963597045.1 bacterium
CTCGAGCTCAAGGCTAACCCCAATGCGCTCGCATCGGGCTTCGTCATCGAGGCAAACCTCGACCGTGGTCGCGGTTCCGTTGCAACCGTGCTCGTCAATCGAGGCACCCTGCATCCCGGCGACACCATCGTTGCCGGCACCTCCTACGGTAAGGTTCGCGCCCTTATCGATCCGCGCGGCAACCATGTCAAGGAAGCCAAGCCCGCCGACCCCGTGGAGATCCTCGGCCTCAACTCCGTGCCTGTGGCAGGCGACGAGTTCCGCGTCTTCGAAGACGAACGCGACGCTCGCCATCTGGCCGAGGAGCGCGCACTCCGTGCCCGCCTGAAGCAACAGGAGAACCGCGCTCACATGAGCTTGGACGACCTGTTCAACCGCATCGAGGAGGGCAAAACCACCGACCTCAACCTCATCGTCAAGGCCGACGTGGCTGGCTCCATCGAGGCGCTGCGCGACTCCTTCGCCAAGATGGACCAGAGTGAGGTTCGCATCAACATCGTTCATGCCGCCGTCGGCGGTATCACCGAGACCGACGTCACCTTGGCTGCGGCCTCCAACGCCATCATCATCGGCTTCAATGTCCGCCCGACCGGCAAGACCCGCGAGGTCGCCGAGCGTGAAGGCGTCGATATTCGCCTGTATCGCGTTATCTACCAGGCTATCGAAGACATCAACGCCGCGCGCGTCGGCCTTCTTTCGCCCGATATCGTCGAGGAAGACACCGGCATTGCCGAGGTTCGCGAGACCTTCCGCGTACCTAAGGTCGGCGTCATCGCCGGTTGCTACGTTACCGAGGGCGAGATTCATCGTGACGACAAGGTCCGCATCGTCCGTGACGGCACGGTCATCTACGAAGGCACCATCGATTCCCTTCGTCGCTTCAAGGATGACGTCAAGAGCGTTGCCCGCAACTACGAGTGCGGCATCGGCATCGCCGGCTACCAGGATATCCATATCGGCGACACCATCGAGGGTTATCGCGTCGTCGAGGTCGAGAGGACCGAGTAATGAAACAGTCTCCTTCCTCCCGCCGCGTCAACGAACAGCTTCGCGAAGTGGTGTCGAGCATCATCTTGTTCGAGATGTCCGACCCACGACTGGAGCGTGTGACCATCACCGGTTGCGAAGTGAGCTTCGACCGCTCCGTCGCCAACGTCTTCTACACTACGGATAAGTCCGAATATGTTGCCTGCGCTGATGCCCTTCAGCGCAGCGCAGGCCGTATTCGCTCGCTGGTTGCGCGTCGTCTTTCTTGGCGTGTTTCCCCCGAGCTTCGTTTCGTGCTCGACTCGTCGGTCGATCAGGCCGAGCGAATCGGCGCCGTGCTTGCAAAGGAAGCCAAGCGAAACGCCGGCAAGGCCGACGATAACCCCGAGGATTAAGTTTGATCACCCCTCAGACAAATATCACCTTGGCCGAAATGGCCAAGCAAGTTATGGCTTACTCAAGCTTTGCCATCTGTGGTCATGTGAATCCAGATGGCGACTGCTTGGGTTCCGAGCTTGCGCTCGCTCATGCGCTAAAGTCCCAGGGCAAATCGGTTTTCTGCCTTTTAGCCAAGCCGGAACCGATTCCTCACAACCTGAGATTCCTTCCGGGTTCCGAATGGCTGGCTTACCCCGAAACCTGCGACGAGGCTCCCGAATGCTTTATTGGCGTCGATGTCCCAACGGCCGATAGACTAGGGGAGGCAAAAGAGCTTCTGGGGAAGGCCAGCGCAAGCTTCACCATCGATCACCACGCAAGCGACACCACCTACGCTGAGCATGTGTATGTCGACCCCGACAGCCCGAGCGCTTCCATGATCGTTTGGGAGCTCATCTGCAAGATGGGTGCGCAATCAAAGGAATCAGCCCAGTGCGCGCTTACCGGAGTCATAACCGACACTGGTCGTTTTGCACACCAGAACACCACGCCTGGGGCTTTCTTGGCTGCTGCAAGCATGATGGAGCAAGGGGCCGACCCAACAGCTATCGCGCGTGAGTTCTTCCAAAACCGTCGCGTCCAGAGTATCCGACTGGAGCAGGTGATGTATTCCCATATGAGGCTTTGCGAGCAGGGCGCTTTCGCCTACTCGTGGCTTGCCAATGCCGATTTTGTCGAATGCGATACCGTCAAGGCCGATGCCGAGCCCTTCATCGACTCCCTGAGGGATATCGAAGGAGTGCAAG
>CAVBOO010000245.1:0-2154 GCA_963597045.1 bacterium
CCGTTTTCCATCTCGATGGTGACGATGGGATTCTGAGCCATGAATGTTCTCCTTAATAAGCGTTACTTGGCAAGGATTTGTCCGCGCGCATCTGGGGCGCCAAGCTCAACTTCGCAGTTTCCTGCAAAATCGAGCGAAGCCGCAGGCCCGCTCGGACAAGCAATGGGGCTATTATCGCCCACCGAAACGAAACCTTCAAAAAATGCATCCAACGGACATCTGCTTTGGGCAAAGCCGAGAATGCCACGAAATCCACCCTACCACCCTGACGTTGATTAGGCATCAGCTGCGATAATCCTCAACCAACATCAATGCCGGGCCTAAAAACAGGAGCAGGACCGAGAGTAACTCAAGCATCTTCTTTCCTTTCCAACGTGGCCGCCTGATGGCACTCATAGTAGGAGGAAAGAAAATAATGGCTGTCCCAAAATCGGAACAGCCATTACTCAGGAAGAAAAAACTTCAAGCTGCGCAACAGGTGCTTACGTCCTAGCTCTCAAACCAGGTACCGCAGGAAGTGGCTTCGGAATCCCCCCATTTCTGCAGGTAAAGAGCGGTGTTGTCTGCTGTCTTTTCGGAAGATTTCTCGGCGTCCTTGTCGACCTCTTCCTCATCGATGCTAGTGGTGTAGATCGCCTGATCGGCGTCAGCGTACTGAACAGAGATGTAATACTCGGGGTCGCCTGCAATCTTATGCTCGGTTTTGTCGCCCGTTGCAACATCGAAGCTGGTGACGGTAGCGTCTTTAGCATTGGTGACGTACAAACCGCAGGCGCTTGCCGTGAAGGAAGAATCGGTGTCATCGTCCGCTACACCCAGATCGAAGGCCGCCAACTGCTTGCCGTCCTTATCGAAGGTAACGGCGCCCTGGCTGGAATCGCTGGTGACCACGATCAGATTGCCTTCGGAATCAACGGCACAGTCGTCAAGCAGGAACTGCCCTTTGTAAACGGTCGTTTCATCGGAAAGATCGAGACCGGCCTTGAAAAGTTTGGCGCCCAAAGCAGCCGTTGCGTCCGTCTTGGCGTAATACAGGACGTCGGTTGTAGCTGCCACCACCTGAACCGTCTTCTTATTATTCAGAGCGGCGGGCTTAGCCTTTTCGTCGCTCAGATCGAGGGACTGCCAGTAGATGCTCTCGTTTGTAGCGGCAATATCGTCTTTCTCGGAATAGGAGGAATCATCGGAGTCGTCCGTGGTAGCAGAAGGGGTGTCACCGTATTCGACGGCATCCATATGCTGATACACCAGATGGCCAGAGACCACGTAGAACTTACCGGCAGGATAGGCATCCTTTGCGAGGGTCTTGTCGTTAGAGCCATCAAGGCCGCACGAGTGCAGCTCAACGGGGTCGTCGCCCGAGGTGCCATTGGGATTGCTCGTGTAATACACCGTATCGTCGTAGATAAGGAAGTTGCTCGTCTCGAGCTTAAGGTCGGTGGTGCCGTCGATTTCAGCCGTACCTGTAGGTTCGTAGCCGAAGTTGGCATGATACAGGGTGTCCTTGTAGGAGACCATTGATCTGGAAGCGTAAGACGTGGAGGCGTCATCCGAGGCCTTGGAGCTTGAACTTTGGCTGCAGGCGCACAGCGAGCAGACCAGCGCCACGCAAGCGGCCAAGCTTGCCAGCGCGATTGGCAGACGTTTCATAGGGGATCCCCTTTCTCTTGCAACAGACCGAGCGCGAAATCCCGCAATGGTCGTGGCGCCCTTCGCAAGCAACACCACGAAACACCAGCGAAAACGCGACTCTTGCCCCCTTTGTTGCTTTCTTTATACCCTTTGCCAACCCCAAAACAACCGGGATGCGCGAGCCTACAAAAAAAGTGGAGTTATTACGTAAGTGCCGTCCCTGCCGCAGAGAATTGGAGAGAGCCGCATAAGCTGAAACATGCGCATCAAGGCTAGAATGGTGCGCGGTTGGAAAGGAAAAGAATCGCGTGACCATAAGCCACTACATCGTTTGGTTTGCCCTGTTTTCCTTTCTCGGCTGGATCTTCGAATGCATCCTCAACGTGATACGCGAAGGCGTATGGGAGAATCGCGGCTTTTTGTACGGGCCCCTTTGCCCTATTTACGGTTTGGGCGTAGTTCTTTACATGTTCGCCTTTGACAACGAGCTTGTCGCAACGGGCACCATCCCTCTTTGGGGGG
>CAVBOO010000246.1:0-2135 GCA_963597045.1 bacterium
GCAAGGGCGTAGGACAGTAGTCGATAAGGTTTTTAAGCAGGGACTTTGCCTTGGAATCGCTGGCTTCGATGCCCGGCCCGAAAACAATCGCACCATTGCGATGGTAATTGGGCAAAGAACTCCAATCGAGCTTCTTGAACGAACGCACCACCAAAGAAGGTCGCGTCGTTTGAATCAGAGGAACGTTTCGCTTGGCCGTGAAAACCTCGGTGTACCCCGCGCCTGAAAGCTGGGTTCCCTTTGAACACATAACCGCCGCACCCGGATAGGAAGATGAGCCGGCCACGACGATCACCTTGCCGCGTGAGTACTTGTTGGACTCCTGCGCGGGGAAAGGAAGCCAAGACGCAAGATCATGGTCGGTATAGGATTTCACATACTTTGAAAATCTATCGTAGAAATACATGTCTTAACCTTCCCTATCGCACGCCCGGAAGCGTCGCCTGCTCGAAAGCCGGCTTTGTTCCTGGAAGCTCGTCAAGAACCGAGCGGGCTTCGCGAAAACGCTTGGCGAGTTCCTGCTTCTGATCAACGCGCTCTTTTGCCTTGCTTACGGAGTCCTTCGTGATCGCCATGGCGCAAGCCGCAGCTTCTGAATGCGTATAGGAAAAGCTCAAAGGAATCTCCAGAACACCCAAGCTTTCAGCAACGGAAGCGATACGACCCGACAGCTTAGCGCTCGGCTTGCCCTTTCTTCCTTGGTTTATCTCGATGAAGCGAGGGCAGATATAGCTTGAACTATCGGCCTCCAGCGCCTTGCAAACGGCGATCTTCGCCGCAAAACGAGAGGCATAGCCCATCTGCGGCGCAGGCATGGCCTTGCAAGCAATCTGCTCAGCCTCGGTGAAGCAATGCTCGATGAACCTCGGGCTGCGCTCAAACGCACGGTCCAAACGAGCAAGGTCGACGACGTTAACGCCAACCAAAACCCTCCCCTCACCCAAGGCGTCCAGTTGAGGCGCTTCGCCATCAGGAGCTTCTTGGGGGGAAGCCTGGTCAAAATGCTTC
This sequence comes from bacterium, assembly GCA_963597045.1. Lineage (GTDB taxonomy): Bacteria > Actinomycetota > Coriobacteriia > Coriobacteriales > Eggerthellaceae > Anaerotardibacter. The sequence continues at coordinate 1,009 of CAVBOO010000246.1, forward strand.
AAATCTGCGGGCATGCCTACTCCACCGTGACCGACTTGGCTAAATTGCGCGGCTGGTCAACATCGCAACCACGGGCAACAGCGACCTCCCTTGCAAGAAGCTGCAGAGGCACGCTGGCAACGATGGGCATGAAGCTATCGCGAACCTTAGGGATGTAGATGATCTTATCGGCCAAATCCGCGATAGAGCTGTCGCCTTCGGTTGCAATGGCGATGATGGAAGCGCCGCGCGACTCAGATTCCTTGAGATTGCTGATGACCTTGTCGTAAATTGGACTCTGCGTTGCCACAGCAACAACGGGGAAGCCCTCGTCGATCAAGGCGATAGGGCCGTGTTTCATCTCACCTGCGGCGTAAGCCTCGGCGTGTACGTAGCTGATCTCCTTGAGCTTGAGCGCGCCCTCGTAGCAGGTGGCAGCACCCATGCCGCGCCCGATGAAGAACGCAGAGTCGCGGCCCTCGAAAATCTTGGCAGCTTCTTTAACCTGGTCGACGTTTTGCAGGACCTGCTCGATCGCGTCAGCGCAATCGGCGAGCTCACTGAAAAGAATGCGGGTCTGGGCCTGGTTGAACTTACCGCGGCTGCGAGCCAAAAGCATAGCAAGCAAGGTCAGGCTGACAACCTGGCCGGTGAAGCTCTTGGTCGACGCGACGGAAATCTCTTTGTTAGCCTTGGTGTAGATGACGCCGTCGGACTCGCGAGCGACGCGAGAGCCGATCACGTTGGTGATGCCGAAAACCTTAGCCCCCTTGATGCGAGCATCGCGAATGGCGGCAAGGGTGTCGGCCGTCTCGCCCGACTGGGAAACGGCAACCACCAAGGTGGTGGGCGTGATGATGGGGTTGCGATACCTGAACTCGGAGGCAACCTCGACCTCGGTTGGGATGCGCGCCCAGGCCTCGATCAGATCTTTTGCGATCAAGCCGGCATGATAGGACGTGCCGCAGGCAATGATGTAAACGCGATCGATGAAGTTGAGCTCTGTTCGGCTCAGGGAAAGCTCATCGATGCAAATCTCGGAACCGGAGAACCTACCCGACAAGGTGTCACGCACCACGCGGGGCTGCTCGTGAATCTCCTTCAGCATGAAATCAGGGTAGCCGCCCTTTTCGGCTGCATCCAAGTTC
>CAVBOO010000247.1:0-2087 GCA_963597045.1 bacterium
ATCCATAGAGGATGAAAGAATCTGACGCTCGATCGTGCACATTTCGATGGCCTGGCGAATCTCGATAAGGACGTCGTCAAGCAGGTCGTCATCATCTTCGTAGAGCTTTACCACGCGACCGCTGCTGATCTTGGTAAGCGTTGCCTCGATGTTCTTCAAAGATGTGCTGAAGTAAATCAAGGATTTCTCAAAGCCGAGCATGCGCATGAGTTCGGTGTTGTTGAGCGTTTCGCGCAAGCGCTTCTCGTTCGCCACGAACTGACGCTCCAGGTTTCGCAGGCACGAAAGATAACGCAGCGCGATATGCGCCATGATCTGCAAAAGCAGGCGTGTGCGTTGGTTGGTGTTGATGCCGCGAATCCTACCCGCGGTGAAGTTTTCGATCGTTTCGTTTTCGAGCAGCGAAATGGTGACGATCATATCCTGGCGGGGGAGGAACAAAAACGATAGAGGATGGGTGTCGTACTGTGTGATGCTGGCGTCCTCGGCCTCGTCCAGGCTCTCGATAAAGGGGCAATCGATGATGATGAGGGTTTGGTAGGTGTCGTCATCGAAGTCGGTGTGCGAGCGCTCTTCGTCGTCCAATGCGGAACGAACGAACTCCGGGACGATGCCCAGTTCCTCGATGAGCCAATCGCGCTCTTCGTCCGTAGGATCGACGACGTTTACCCAGCAACCGGGTTCGGGGGCTGAAATACTATGAGTCGCATTGACCTTGGTTTTGAAGAATTCGATCATCTCAGCCTCCTTTTGTGCGGTGCGCCTTGCTGCGAAGACGCTAAATTGGGCATAAAAAACTAGGGGCGATTGCCCTTAGTGAATAAAGTTTAACCCGCTCGCTTTGGTTTTAAGCTGAAATCCTTTGGAATAAACCTATATTTGCTGTTTCTTTACAGGCTTGATTGTTGGCTGAGGCGCTCTAGTGGCGCTACTTGAAATCGCCGAGCACTATAAAACGGAGATGTGGTCTGCGCGAAGGCTGCGTTCAAGTCACAAGGAAGGGAATGTTTTGAAAATTACTCCTTGACGGAAAATTTCAAATCGGTATTATGTTTACCCGCTGAGGGCGATTAGCTCAGCGGGAGAGCACTGCCTCGACACGGCAGGGGTCACTGGTTCGAACCCAGTATCGCCCACCATTTCTTTTTTAGAAATGGATACATATGCGGATGTGGCTCAGCTGGTAGAGCACAACCTTGCCAAGGTTGGGGTCGCGGGTTCGAACCCCGTCATCCGCTCCATTGATTTTTCGAGCAGGATGATTCCTGCTCTTTTTTTATTGAATGGAGGAGAGTCGTGGATCTTTCGTTTTTTGCGACACCAGAGGCTTGGATAAGCCTGGTGACCCTTCTTTTCTTGGAAATCGTGCTCGGCGTGGACAACATCGTCTTCATCATCATGACGACCGACCGTCTTCCCGCGAACTTACAGGCGCTCGGACGCAAGCTTGGTTTGGCAGGCGCTTTTGTTTCTCGTGCCTTGTTTTTATGCTTTGCCTCGTTCCTGGTGAGCATGACTTATCCTCTGTTCCGGGTTCCCGTCATCGGCTGGGAGCCAAGCTTGCGCGATTTGGTGCTGTTCCTGGGCGGCTTGTATCTAATATATAAAGGCTCAACTGAGCTCAAGTCCCTTTTGGCGCTTGAAGAGGAAAAAGCCGATCAAGACGACGGCAAACCTCGCAAGAGCATCGGGCTCGTGGGTGCGGTTGCCACCATCATGGTCATGGACATCGTCTTCTCCATCGACTCGGTGATCACCGCGGTTGGTTTGGCCGATCAGCTGCTTATCATGATATTGGCTGTCATGCTGGCCATCTTGCTGATGATGGTTTTCATCGATGTCATCGCCGATTTCATCAACACGCATATCGAGATGACCATCCTTGCCCTAAGCTTCATCGTTGCCATTGGCGTGCTTTTGGCTCTTGATGGTTTGGGCCTGCATACCGGTATCGAGATCGAGGCTTTGGGAATCTCGCTTGAAAAGGCGATGGTCTATTTCGCGATGGTGTTCTCGGTGGTGCTCACGCTTTTGCAAATGCGCTATAAGTTGAACCACGCCAAATGGGTTGCCGAGCAGAACAAAGC
>CAVBOO010000248.1:0-2077 GCA_963597045.1 bacterium
CGTGACCGCGCTCAACTTCCCCGGCGGCAACGGCGTGCGCGTCGACTCGGCGATGTATGCCGGCGGCGCGATTTCGAGCTACTACGATTCGATGGTCGCCAAGATCATCACGCACGCTCCCACCCGCGAGGAAGCCATCGAGAAGATGAAGTGCGCGCTTGAGGAAACGGTCATCGGCGGCGTCTACACCAACCTCGACATCCAGTACGCCATCATGTGCAACGAGGTGTTCCGCAACGGTGAGGCCACCACGAGTTTCATCGAGCACTTCCTGGCCGGCGAGCTGTAAGGGGCACCGGCGACCGCATAGAGCCAAAGCCTTCATAGCACACGCGAAGAGGGTCGAATCGCGATGGTTCGACCCTCTTTTTGCATATGGCGCTTTCGCTTTATAAGATCTATTTGCCTTCACCAATCCATGCGATTGGTTTTGCGACCTTTGTGCATCGAGCCGCCCTTTTTGCTGGAAGAGCCGCCGGAGCGCCCGCGCCTGCTAGGCACGACGCGCGTCACCTTGAGCTCGCGCGCCTTGCGCTCGGCAGCGCTCTCCTCAGTCGTGCCAGGCTCAGCCGGGCCCTTCCGCACCGAAGCGTCATCCTTTGAAGCCTGGTCGCGTTTTGCTGCAAGTTTGGGGTTATCGTACATGCTCGGAACAGCAGAGGCGGCACTCCCCTTGCGCGCAGCGCGCCTGGCTGCACGCTCGGCACGGCGTGCCTCCCGGTCGCCGAAGCGATCGGCTCCTTTGCCCTTATGCCCGGTGATGCTTCCACCCGTCTCGCTGATCGAGCGCATGGTTAAAGGCTTCGCATCCATCCCCTGCGCACGAGGCGCCTTTTCTTTTTGGCGCGCACGAATCTCGTCGCGCTCGGCCACCAGCTTTTCCAAGTAAGCCAACGCTGCCACGAGCGTGGTCACGTCGTCAGTCGCGCCCACTTCAGACATCGGAACGGAAACGCGCTGCTTGTCGGCAAGGTAGCGCCCGCCACCGCGATTGATCCGTTGCTGCTGCTCGCGCGCAAGAAGAAGCGGCTCCACCACGAGCTTGCCCGCCACAAGCGAGATGTTCTTGATGCCCTGCTTGTAAGCGAAGGCCTTAAGCCTTGCTTTGGCAAATTGATTGATCGTAGCCTCGGGGATATCGGAATACTTTTGCTCGAGCTCCCCGAAAAGCTCGTCCACCACCTCGACGGACTCGGCGCCTGCGATCTTGCGGTACAGGAGCACGCGCTCATCCGCATCGGGGATGAATTCCTCGGGAATATAGGTGGGATCGGGCAGGTTGACGACGATGTCCGACAAAGCCGGGGGCAGATAGTCGTCATCGGGGTTCTGCCCTTCACGCGTCAGGTTAACGGCCTGTGCCAGCATCTGCGCGAAGAGATCGAAGCCGACTGCGCTCATGTTGCCCGATTGCTCGGCACCCAAAAGGTCGCCGGCACCACGGATTTCCAGGTCGCGCAGAGCAACCTGCATGCCGCTTCCCAAATCGGAATGCTCGTTGATGGCGGTCAGGCGAGCCTGCGCCTCCTCGGTCAAAGGAACGTCGTTCGGGAACAAGAAGTACGCGTAAGCCTGCAGGTTGGAGCGCCCGACGCGTCCTTTGAGCTGATACATCTGCGCTAAGCCCAGGCGCTGCGAATCCTCGATGATAAGCGTGTTGGAATGAGGATTGTCGATGCCCGACTCGATGATGGTCGTGGCAACCAAAACGTCGATCTCGCCCGCGTTGAAGTCCTCCATCACGCGCTCGAGCTCTTCTTTGTTCATCTTGCCGTGAGCCACGCCCACGCGCGCCTCGCCGGCGGCTTCGTGCACGCGCTCGGTGGCATCCTTGATCGAACGCACCCGGTTGGAGACGTAGTACACCTGACCCTTGCGCGCCAGCTCGCGGCGAATGGCATCGCTCACCACATCGGGGTCCCATTCTCCCACGTGCACCTCGACGGGGCGACGGTCGCCCGGCGGCGTCAAGATAAGACTCATGTCACGCACGCCCGAGAGGCCCATCTGCATAGTGCGCGGGATAGGCGTTGCCGACAAGGTGAGCACATCAACCGACTCACGCATGTTCTTCAGC
>CAVBOO010000249.1:0-2074 GCA_963597045.1 bacterium
GCGTGGCGATGCGCATGACGTTCATATCGATGAGCTCGGCGATGCGCTCCATGAAGTTCTCGTTGTCGGGAACACGGTAGAGCATCATCGTGCCGTCCAAGATGGCGGCGTCGCTGCGACCGATGTACTTCATGATGTCGCCGTCGGAAATGAAGCCGACCACGCGCTTCTTCTCGTCAACCACGGGCACGCCTGAGGTCTTGTTGGCTGCCAGGATCTGGGCCACCTCGCGGATGCTGTCGGTATCGTGCACGAAGTAGGGGTTCTGGTTCATTGCCAGATCGACCGACACATGGTCGTCGGCCTTGGTGGGAAGGCGCATGGCATCGAGCTCTTGTGCGGCGCTCGTGGAGGATTTGTCGTCCTTCTCACGCACAACGATGGTAACTAGGATCAGTATGATCACCATGATCGCCGCAGTGAACAGGAACGCGATACGGTCACCGGCCATGGTTTGCTCGAGTGCAGGCATCTCGGGGAAGAGGAAGGTCGAGGTTGCCGAAAGGGAAACCAAGATCGCCGTGCCCAGGGATGCGCCCACCTGGTTGGTGGTGTTTTGCAGGGCGTTGGCGTGCTGGATAACGCTGTTGTCAAGGGAGTTCAGGCCCCAGGTGTTGAGTGGCGTGATAAGAGCCTGCATGCCCACGCCCAGGCATCCGTAAATAAGGATGATGAAGGCAACGGGGGTGTCGAGGCTGAAGCCCACCAGGCCGCAACCGCCGACAGCCGCGATGATGGCGCCAGGGATGATAACGCGCCTTGGTCCGACCTTGTCGAACATGCGGCCGGCGAAAAAGCCCATGGCGGCGCCCAGCACGGCGCCGGGGAGCATGATCAAGCCGGTGCCCAAAGCGGAGATGCCCAGCAGGTTCTGCAAATAAATGGGAAGCAGAACGCCCGTGCCCACCAGTGCGGCCTGCAGCATTGCCACGACGCCGACGGCGATGGCATAGCGCTTGCTCTTGAGTACGGTGACCTTAAGCAGGGGAACCTCAAGCTTGAGCTGCCTTCTAATGAAGAAGGTGAGCAGGATCACGCCGACGACGATAAGTGCGACGGACACAAGCACGTTGTCCGTGGAGCTGATGGTTGCCAAGCCGTAGAGCAGCGCAAGCAGGCCCAGCGAGCACAGGGCAACCGAGGGCTTGTCGAAGGAGGTGGGCTCGAACATGCCGTAGGACTCGAGCTTCCAGACAGCCGCAGCAACGATGATCACCGCAAGGATGAATACCAAGGCGAACAGCGCGCGCCAACCGATGAAGTCGACCAGCAAACCGGAGATGGAAGGGCCGACCGCCGGCGCAAATCCGATGACGAGCGAAACGATGCCCATCGCGCTGCCGCGCTTTTCGCGTGGGAACACCAAAAGGATGACGGTGAACACCATGGGCATGACGATGCCCGTCGCGCCTGCCTGAAGGATGCGTCCCAAAAGGATTACGCCGAAAACGGGTGCAAGAGCTGCGCAAAGCGAGCCGATCGCGAACAGCGACATGCCGAAAATGAAGAGCCTGCGGGTGGGGAAGCGGCCCAAAAGGAATGCCGACAAGGGGATGACGATGGCTTCAACCAAGGAGTATGCCGAGGTGAGCCACTGGACCGTGGTCGCATCGACGTGCACAGCGGCCATGATGGAGGGGAAGGCCGGCGAAAGCAGCGTTTGGTTGAGCACCACAAGCGTAGCGCCGGCAAGGAGGACGGCGACGATGATTATTTGATCGCGGGTTGGTCCCGTAGAGTTCCGATCACGGGTTGGTCCCATAAAGTTCCTTTCTGGCGGATGGGAACAGATCCGCCTGCATATGTCCCAGACAAATAAAGCTCCCTGGGGAAAGAGAGCTTAAGTAACTATGTGTTACGTATGGTAATGAAATTCAGGTAAAAAGAACCCGCCTCCTAACTCCTTCACAATTCTTTGACAAACGAGTTTTGTTGGCGCGCTTCGTTTGCTCTGTTTTGAAGGCTTTCCTCATGGCCCGGTTCGTTTTCGGCTAAGTCCTCTGCACTGTACACGCAAGGCCTGGTGTATGCCGTAAAATATATGGTCAGATTGATTTTTACCGATGGGAGCCCT
>CAVBOO010000250.1:0-2072 GCA_963597045.1 bacterium
GTCATGGGCGCTCCGGACCCGAATCCTTTGGTGTCCGGGGGCGGTATCGCGCAGCTTCGCGAGGCGGGCATCGAGGTCGTCGAGGGCGTTTGCGTTGATGAATGCATCGCCATCAACAAAGCGTTCTTCCATTTCATCAAAACCAAGATGCCCTATGTGGTGCTCAAGTACGCAATGACCCTTGATGGCAAGATCGCAACGCGAACGGGCGCTTCGAAGTGGATTACTTCCGAGGTAGCACGCCGCAGAGTGCACGAGGATCGCAATCGCTACGCTGCCATCATGGTGGGCGTTAACACGGTGATCAAAGACAACCCCGAGCTTACCTGCCGCCTGGGCGACTTCGCCGCTCTTGGTTCGGCGGGCGAGATCGGCCTTTCCGAGCGCAAGCGCGAGGATCTTCTTGAGCTCGAGACCGACGCCGACCAGGAAGCCATCGAGGCAAACTTGGATGGCGAGGACGTGAGCTTCGCCGAGCTTTCCGCAAGCAACCCGATTCGCATCGTTTGCGACACGCACCTGCGCACGCCACTTGATTCCAAGCTTGTTCAGACGGCCATCGAAGTTCCCACTTACATCGCAACCTGCGAGTCAAGCATGAAAAAGCAGATGCCCTATCGCGAATGGGATGTCGAGTTCATCGTTTGCCCCGAAGCGGATGGGCACGTCGACTTGCGCTACCTCATGGAAAAGCTTGGCTCGATGGGCATCGATTCGGTGATCGTTGAAGGCGGTGCGGAGCTGAACTGGTCCGTTCTTGCCTTTGACGTGGTGAGCAAGGTTCAGTGCTATGTCGCGCCCAAGATTTTCGGCGGTGGCAAGGCGCCTTCGCCCGTCGCTGGTTTCGGCGTCGATGTCCCCAAGCATGCTTTCGAGCTCGGGGAGCCTGAGGTCACCAGCCTGGGCCCCGACCTTCTTATCGAATGCGAGGTGCGCTAATGTTCACCGGCATCGTCGAGGAAGTGGGCAGGGTTTCCTCCATTCGCAAGGGCGCGCATTCGGCGGTTCTGACGATTGCCGCAAGCAAGGTGCTCGAGGGCGTTCATCTTGGCGATTCCATTGCGACCAACGGCGTATGCCTGACAGTGACGAGCTTTGACGCTCAGGGCTTCAGCGCCGACGTCATGCATGAGACGCTCAATCGTTCCTCCTTGGGTAAGCTGCATGGAGGCAGTCTGGTTAACCTGGAGCGGGCTATGGCGGTAGATGGTCGATTCGGCGGGCATATCGTGAGCGGCCATATCGATGGCACGGGCCGCATTCGCAATCTTCGCGTTGACGACAATGCGGTGTGGTACACCATCGGGGCTTCTGCCGACATCATGCGTTTCGTGGTCGAGAAAGGCTCGATAACCATCGACGGTATCAGCTTGACTGTCGCCAAAGTAACCGAGGATTCGTTCTCGGTATCGGTGATTCCCCATACCCGGGCCGTCACCAATTTGGCCACGAAGGGCGTAGGCGATGTGGTCAATCTTGAGACCGACATCATAGGAAAGTACGTGGAGCGCCTGCTCATGGGCGGCGCTTGCCAGGGGGAAGCTGCTCCGGCATCTATTACAGGCGGCGCTTCAAAACCGTCGGGCATCACGGAAGAATTTTTAGCAAAACACGGATTCTAGGAGATCCTTTTTATGGTAATCGAATTCAACACTATCGAAGAAGCGCTCGAAGACCTTCGCGCGGGCAAATGCATCATCTGCACCGATGACCCTGATCGCGAGAACGAGGGTGACTTCATCTGCGCGGCCGAGTTTGCAACGACCGAGAATGTCAACCTGATGGCTTCCGTTGCAAAGGGCCTTATCTGCATGCCCATGAGCAAGGCGGTGTGCGACAAGCTGGCTTTCCCGCCCATGGTAAGCGAGAACACCGACAACCATGAAACCGCGTTCACGGTTTCGATCGACCACGTTAACACCACCACCGGCATCTCGGCCGAGGAACGCGGCTACACGGCGCGTATGGTGGTTGCCGACGAATCCCGCCCCACCGATTTCCGCCGTCCTGGCCACATGTTCCCCTTGCAGGCCCGTCCCCACGGTGTGCTCGAGCGCAACGGCCACACCGAG
>CAVBOO010000251.1:0-2062 GCA_963597045.1 bacterium
GTCCAAAGGGACAACACCAAAAAAATCGCGAGCAAGACAATGGGGAGAGCAAAGGCAATGGCCCACCGACGATCGGAGATTACCCGCGAGTCGAAGAGCATGGCGCAGTAGTAGAAGAAGAAACAGGCAATGCAACCCGCCGCCAGGTCGAAAGCGAAGTTGAAGAGGTAGTTGCCCAAGAACCCAGCCGAGGCGCCGATGCCAACGCACAAGGCATCCGACAAAACGGTCACGGAAGCCGCCATGCACAGCATGACGATCCAAGATTCCTCGCGCCCAAAGCCGGGGGTGCGGCTGAGCTTAAATGCCAAAAACACGTTTACCAGCAGCAGAAACAGAACATAAAAAGAGTAGCTCACGTTTGCCACGGACTCCATAAGCACCCCTCCCTTCGACAAGCCGGAACCTCGGCGAAACAAACCGAACAGGCTGTTCGCATAACTTTATTAGTTTACAGGCACAAGAAGTAAACGCGAAAAAGAAGCATCGTCAAACTACTGTAAATTTACTCGCCTTACTCCGATTTCACGACTGCAAGCTGCCTTCGCTTCATTACTGTTTATGCTAAGTATCGCAAAGAGGGGCATGCGAGCGGCAGCGGCCAAACCCAAACGGCGGCCGCAAACAACGGGCAGCACTACCCGTGCGAGCCGCGGCAAAGAGGGGCTACGAGGGGCAAAGGTCCAAACCACGAGCACGAAACGAGCAACGTGAGCGAACAAGAACAAACGCAGCTGGGCGCCCTAAGCGGCAAGGCCACCACGCGCAACCTCAGCCGGGCAAGCATGATCGAAATGTTCTTCGATTTGGTGTTCATCTTCTGCTTGAACCAGCTTATCCCCGTTGTCACGCAGGCGCCCTCCGGCTCGGTGGACTGGAGCACCTTCTACACCTTCATATTCACCACGGTGCTTTTGCTGCAAATCTGGTTCGACGTTACACTGTTCATGAACGGCTTCGGCACAGCCGGCCCGCTTGACGTGTTGTTCTTGATAGTCAATGTACTCCTGCTTGTGATCATGGCGCAGGCGGCAAGCGCGACCTGGGAAAACTACCTTGTTTACAACACCTGCTGGACACTCATCCTGGCAAACTGCTGCATACACTGGCTCGTTCGTTTGAAGATGATCAAGAACCCCGACCGGCAAATCATCCACATCGTCAAGCGAACCGTGGGCGTTATGTGCGCGCAGATCATCGTCATATCCGTTTCAGACCTATTCGTGGGCTTTGCCGGGCAGGCCCTGTGCTTTGTGGCGCTGGCCTTGGGCTTTTTCAGCTGGAGCGGACGCGATGCCAAGCGTATGAACTCACATCGCTACCAGCACTTGGCCGACCGTTCCTCGCTGCTTATGATCATGACCTTCGGCGAGACCGTGATTGCCGCCGGAACCTACACCGGCGCGCAGGAGCATATGGTTTCGGGCTTGCTGAACATCCTGACCATCTTGCTGATGTTTTTGGTGTACGCCATCGAGATCAACCGCGCGCTGGACATCACTAGGCTGAAAAGCGGCCTGGGCTTCATGGCCATCACCACCATCCAGGCGCTCATCGTCACCAACTACACGGCCGCGTTCGACCTGATGGTTCAAGGCGAAAAGCTATGGATCATGGACGGCAGCCTGTACTTCTCGCTCAGCCTGACAGCGTTTTTGCTGAGCTTCTTCGCGTATATCCCCTTCAACAAGATTGGGCGCACGAAAGGTAAACGCTGGATAGCCGCCAGGCTGGCCGCCTGCCTTGCCTGCCTGGGCGTATCGACCGTGTTCGTGAAAATGGCCTCGGGAGCGCTGAACCTCGTTGGCTTCACCGGGCTTGTTGCCGGCGCGCTCGACACGATGGGCGGCCTGGCGCCCCTTTTGCTGCACGTCCATGGCGCCGGGTACGACTTCGCGCCCTTCATATCTACCTGCGCCGGCTTGATTTTGGTGCTCATCGTCATAGTGCTTGACTGGCGCAACTACGGCGAGCCGCCCCGCGGCATGATAAAGAAGCTCTACGGCAACTTCGAAGGACCCAAGCGCATGTAAGGTTGTTTTTTTTGGGGGGGGGGAGAAGC
>CAVBOO010000252.1:0-2061 GCA_963597045.1 bacterium
CTTACACATGGAGCGGATGCGAGCGGGCTCTAGGCTACTCAAAGCCTCAGCTGATGCGCTTCCGCGACAACGGCTTGCTGGAGATAGCCGAGCTTGAACCCCAAGCCCGCGCCCCTCGCTATCCCGCTATATAATTTCTAACCAAAAAATAAAGCCCTCCGAAGAGGGCTTTCTTGCCTGCTAATCCTTGCAGTAGACCTCGGGCTTGGCTTCCATCATCGAACAGGTGAGTTCCGTTCGATAAAGGTTCGCTTCATCTTCGAGCATCGTGCAGATCTGCCCTGCAATCTCGTGATATATCTTTGCAAAGGATTCGGGGTTTGGAGCAGCGTCGAACCTACCGGTAATCAAACGCTGGCGCTCAGGACGTTCATCTTTCTGTTGAAGATAACGCCCCGATGCTGGCCAAGAAAACGGGAACCCGAACCACCATTCAGGAGGGTTCCTGCCATCTTCGTCTTAACCTAAAGCATAAAGATCTAGTGGAAAGGGAAGAAAATGGCTGTCAGCGAAGCCCAGAAGAAGGCGAACGAGAAATACCGAAAGCAAAGCGTCAAGCAGACCCTCGTGAGGTTCTACCCCGCCGAACAAGACCTTTGGGAGCATCTGCAGGCGCAGGGCAACAAGGCGGGCTACATCAAGGAGCTTATCCGCAGGGACATGGAGGAAGATGAGTAAAGGAGTTGCACTGCTTTGCACATCGGGGCGTTTCACGCGCTATCTTGTCCAGCGCAAACGCGCAGTTTTTGGCGGTGTCTAACTGACCGACAATCAAGTACTCGTGTGGGTACGTCTAATGCGGAAAGGTCCCGTGGTGACGCGGGCGAGCCTTGCGCCCCTCGACCTGTCGCGCTTGGCGTTTGCCATGATGGTCTTGTTGGGGCGCGCATAAAGAAAGCCCCGTCTCTTGGAGGCAAGAAACGGGGACAGTTCGCACAGGAGCCGTTCGTGAGCGAGGGCTCTACTTGTGATAGTAGTGGTGATTCTCGAACTGGGGCTCGCAGCATACGTTGATGCCGAGTGTGCGGTACAGGCGCTCGTCGGCTTCGGGAATGATTACGCTGAAGAAGGCGTCGCAACCCTGCAGCTTCTTCAGGGCTTCAAGCGCGGTGGCTGCCGCCTTGTCGGTCGCCGAGCTGATGGACAGCGCGATGATGGTTTCGTTGGGGTGCAAGCGGGGGTTCTGTGAATGAAGGTAGTCGATCTTCATGTTGCAGATGGGCTCGAGCGCCTCGTCGGAGATGAGGAGCGCCCCATCATCGATGCCCGCAACCGCTTTAAGCGCGTTCATCAGCGTGGAGCTGGCGGCGCCTAGGAGCGCAGAGGTCTTGCCGGTGATGACGCGCCCGTCTTCCAGGATGATGGCGCCGGCAGGCAAGCCCGTGGCCTCGGCTTTGATAAGGGCTTCCTTGCGGCCGGGGTAGGTGTGGTAGTCGAGCCCCGACTGCTGCATAATCAGCTCGAGGCGCGCGACCTCCTCTTCGCCCGACCCTGTACGCTTCACCTTGACCGCCGTGTTGAAGTAGCGGCGCAGGATCTCGTTGTTGGCGGCACGACGGCATACCTCGTCGTCGCAGATGGCGTTGCCTGCCATGTTCACGCCCATGTCGGTGGGCGATTTGTAGGGGGACTCGCCCAAAATCTTTTCCATCATCGCCTTGAGCACCGGGAAGATCTCGACGTCGCGGTTGTAGTTAACCGTGATCTCGTTGTAGGCCTCCAGATGGAAGGGGTCGATGATGTTAGCATCGTCCAGATCGACCGTGGCGGCCTCGTAGGCAACGTTGACGGGGTGCTTCAAAGGCAGGTTCCAGATGGGGAAGGTTTCGTACTTGGCGTATCCGGCCAAAACGCCGCGCTTGTTCTCGTGGTAGAGCTGGCTTAGGCAGGTTGCCATCTTTCCGGAGCCGGGGCCGGGGGCGGTCACGACGACCAAGGGCTTTTCGGTGAGGATGTACTCGTTTTTGCCGTAGCCCTCGTCCGAGACGATGTGCTCGATGTCGTGGGGGTAGCCCGCGATGGGGTAGTGCAGGTAGTGCGAAACGCCCAGGGTGTCCAGGC
>CAVBOO010000253.1:0-2059 GCA_963597045.1 bacterium
AACGTGTGGCATATGCCCTCTAATTGTCCTAGCTGCGGTTCGCCTTTGGTGCGCGAGGAGGGCGAGGCGGCTTATCGCTGCGTTTCCATCGACTGCCCCGCTCAGGCGCATGAGCGTCTGGTTCATTGGGCAAGCCGCGATGCGCTTGATATCGAGGGTTTGGGCGATGAGCTGATCAGGCAGTTAATCGAGCAAGGCAAGGTTCGCGACGTTGCCGATTTTTACGAACTCGATTTTGATACCTTAAGTGGCTTGGATACGGGTCGTACCAACAAGCAGGGCGAGGCCATCGTTGTAGGTGGCGTTGTGGCTTCTAAGGTGCTTGAGCAGATCTCTCTTTCCAAGAAGAAGGATTTCTCGCGCGTTCTTTTCGGTTTGGGTATTAGACACGTGGGCAAAACCACTGCTCAGATGCTTTGCAAGGTTCATCCCTCCCTCGAATCTCTCAACGCTGCTTCCATCGAGGAGCTTTCCGCGATCGAGGGCATCGGGCAGATCATGGCAAGCAGCATTCGCTCATTCCTTGATAATCCCGACAACAAACGCGTGATCTCGCGTTTGGTTGAACTTGGATTCACCATGAGGGAAAGCGTTGAAGAAAACGCGCTTCCTCAGTCGCTTGCGGGGCTGACTTTCGTTTTGACGGGTACGCTTGTGAAAAGCGGCATGTCGCGCAACGAGGCGGGAGATGCCCTCAAGGCTTTTGGCGCGAAAGTCACCGGTTCGGTTTCCAAGAAGACAAGCTACGTCGTGTGCGGCATGGATGCCGGCTCGAAGCGAGATAAGGCCCTAAGCCTTGGCGTGCCTGTGCTCAACGAGTCCCAGTTCATTGAGCTTATCAAGGAAGGGTCCCTTGAGGATGCGCTTGCCGTTGCCTCCGATGGGATCCTGGAAGGCTAGGCTTTATGGCGAAGGTCCGTTTGGACGATCTTTTGATCGAGCTCGGGTATTTCGAAGATAGGGACCAGGCTTTGCGCGCCGTCATCGCGCGTGAAGTTCGCGTCGACGACGTTTACGCCACAAGCGCCGCCCTTAAGGTCCAGCCGGATTGCGATCTCTTCGTTAAAGGCTCGAAGCGCTATGTTTCCCGTGGTGGTTTCAAGCTGCAGGGAGCCCTCGACCATTTTCAGCAATCATGCGAGGGCCTAAGGTGCATCGACGTCGGGTCGAGTACGGGGGGTTTCACGGATTGCATGCTCCAGGCGGGCGCTGAAAGCGTTGCCGCCGTTGACGTCAATTACGGTCAGCTGGCACATTCCCTGCGCAACGATCCGCGTGTCAGCGTTTTTGAGCGCACCAACATCCGCTTGGCCGAGCCCTGTTCGCTCGGTGCACCTTTCGATCTCATCGTTTGCGATTTGAGCTTCATCGGCATTGCTGGATTAGCGGGGGTTTTCGCCGCGCTTGGTAAGCCTGGCAGCGTCTTCATCGGTTTGATCAAGCCCCAGTTTGAAAGCCGTCATGATGAGACTGAGCGAGGGGTCGTGACCGATCAACAGGTTCGCGAGCGCGTTGTCGATGAGGTGGTTGAGGCCTTAGGTTCGGTTGGCTTTGAGGTCGATGGTGTTGTGGAAAGCTCGATCACCGGCCGCAAGCGTGGTAATACCGAATATCTCGTTCGTGCGGTTTTGCAGTAGACAAGGCCCTGTCCGCCTCTAAATACGGGTTTATTGCCTTCGTGCTTATGGCATCGAGCGCGAGTTTGTTGAGCGTAAGGTAGCTTGTGGCTGCCAAGATGCGTGAAATGCTGCGTTTTATCGAGCTTTCGCTCAGGGCCAGTTCGACTGCAAGTTCTTTTCGCGACAATCCCTTGCATGCAAGCCTTACGATCGTGTTTTCCTCGGGTGTTAGCGATCCGATAGACTGGGAAAGCTCAGTTTGCGGTGGAGAGCTGGTGTAGCCAGCGGCGCTCGCTCGAATAAGGGCGACAAGTTCGTTTTTCCTCGCGCTGCTGCGAGCGATGCTGGTTCTTCCTAGTCGCATGATTCTATTTTTGAGCTGTGGATCATTCGAGTCGAGCAAAACTAGAATGCCAGCAGGATCTTCGCTCTCGATTGTT
>CAVBOO010000254.1:0-2059 GCA_963597045.1 bacterium
CTTTGCAAGCCTGAGGTCAGGGGTTCGATCCCCCTATGCTCCACCATGAAATTTCGAAGAGCCGCTCATCGAGCGGCTCTTCTTGCGTTTAAAGCTGCGTGATGAACGTCGCAGGCGTATGATTAAGCGGCATTGAACTGAAGGAGAATGATGAAACAGGAAAATATACGCAACGTTGCGATTATCGCCCATGTTGACCACGGTAAAACCACCATGGTCGACCGCCTTCTTTACACCGCAGGCGTCTTCCGCGAGAACCAGGAAGTTGCCGAGCGCGTGTTGGACTCTAACGACCAGGAGCGCGAGCGCGGCATCACCATTCTTTCCAAAAACATCTCCGTTACTTATAAAGACACGAAGATCAACGTCATCGACACCCCCGGCCATGCCGACTTCGGTGGCGAGGTTGAGCGTGTCCTTAACATGGCCGACGGCGCCCTGTTGATCGTAGACGCCTTCGAAGGCCCTATGCCTCAGACCCGCTTCGTTCTTAACAAAGCTTTACAGCTCGGTCTGCGCATCGTCGTGGTAATCAACAAGATCGACCGTCCCGGCGCTCGCCCCGAAGAAGTCGTCGACGAGGTTTTCGACCTCATGGTCGAGCTTGATGCCAACGACGAGCAGCTTGATTTCCCCGTTATCTACGCTTCCGGTGTTAACGGTTACGCCCGCTACGAGGCCGACGATGGGAATATGAACATGATTCCCCTGCTCGACACCATCCTGGAGAAGATTCCTGCGCCCGAGGTTCAGCCTGACGGCCCTGTTGCTTTGCAGATCTGCACCGTCGATCACTCGAGCTTCGTCGGTCGTATCGGCGTTGGCCGCCTGTTCTCCGGAACCATGCACAAGAACGAGCCCGTCCTGGTCGTGAAAAACGACGGCACGCGCTACAACACCATGATCAAGCAGGTCTTCGTTTTCGAGGAACTTGGTAAGCGTGAGGTTGAAGAAGCTTACGCGGGCGACATCATCGCCATCGTTGGTGTTGAAGATGCCGACATCGGAGACATGGTCACCAACCGCGAGCAGCCCATCATACTTGATCCCATCGAGGTCGAGGAGCCTACCATGGCCGTCGTGTTCGAAGCCTCCAGCTCTCCTTTGGTGGGCCGCGAAGGCGAGATCGTTGGTGCACGTCAGCTTAAGGAGCGCCTGTTCGCTGAGGCTGAAAGCAACATCTCCATGCGCATCACCGAGCTCGAGGACAAGACCGGTATGGAGGTTGCGGGTCGTGGCCTGTTGCATCTGTCCGTCCTTATGGAGACCATGCGCCGCGAGGGCTTTGAGTTCCAGGTGGGCAATCCTCGCGTCATTATTAAGAAAGATGAGAATGGCAACAAGGTTGAGCCCATCGAGGAGGCAACCGTCGACTGCCCTAGTGAGTATGCAGGCAAATGCATCGAGGTTTTCGGCACCGCTGGTGGCGAGATGACTGACATGTATCCTATGGGCGATCAGACTCATCTTGTATTCAAGATTCCTTCTCGCGGAACCATGGGTCTGCGCACGCGCATCCTGAACGTCACCCGAGGCGAGGGCATCATGTTCCATCACTTCAGCGAGTACGGTCCCTTCCGCGGCGACTTCGGCGGCCGTAAGAATGGCTCCATGATCTCGATGTCCACCGGTAAATCGGTTGCTTACGCTCTGGATACCCTTCAGCAGCGCGGCACGCTCTTCATCGGCCCCGGTGAGGATGTTTACGAAGGCATGATCGTTGGCGAGTCCGCACGCGAGGGCGACATGGTGGTCAACGTCGAGAAGGCCAAGAACCTCGGCAACCAGCGTTCTTCCGGCGCCGATAAGGCAATTCAGCTCACTCCTCCGGTGACCTTCACCCTGGAGGAAGCGCTGGAGTACATCCAGGACGACGAGCTGGTTGAGATTACGCCTAAGAACATTCGCCTGCGCAAGCGTCTGCTTTCCGCCGTCGACCGTAAAAAGGCCAACAAGTAGAAAGCCTGCTTGAACGCTGGTGTTTGATAGGTGCCGTCGCTTTTGGGTTGAACTTGAGCTCAACTCTGTTCGGCCTCGAGAGGCTTCCGGCGCTTAGCTG
>CAVBOO010000255.1:0-2046 GCA_963597045.1 bacterium
GAGGTGAAGCTTCGGCTGGTGTAACCGGCTATCTCGTGATTTTGGCCAAGGTAAAGGCCGAGCGTGCAGCCAACCTTTCCTGCCCCTACGAATCCAATCCTCATTTTGCCTCCTGAAGTTTTGATCCTTGCTAAAAGTATTGCCTAAATAGAAAGCCCCTTGCCGAGGTATTCGACAAGGGGCTAAGTCGTTTATTTTGCTGATCGCTTAGACGAAGACGCAGAAGCGGAGCACCAGGTATGCACAGGCGATTGCCACGCAGACGATCATGATGGGGAAGCCGACCTTGGTGTACTCGATGAATGAAATCGGGTAACCGTTGCGGTTCGAGATCGAGGCCATGACTACGTTTGCCGATGCGCCGATGAGGGTGCCGCAGCCGCCAAGGCAAGCACCGAGCGAAAGTGCCCACCAGAGAGGTTGCACGTCCACGCCCGCACTGCCCATGCTGATGAGGATGGGGGCCATAGCAGCAACCAAGGGGATGTTGTCGAGGAAAGACGAGAGGATTGCTGCAGCCCAGACGAGCACGATGATGGCAAGCAGGGTATTGTCGCCCGTTAGGTCAACTAGAGCGTTCGCTGCCATTTCGATGACGCCGGTCTGTTCCATGCCGCCGACGACGATGAACAGGCCCGCGAAGAAGCCGATGGTCGTCCATTCTACGTCGTGCACAACCTTTTCAATGTCGGCTCCGGAAATGAGGAACATAACAGCCGCACCGGTCAGAGCGATGGTGCTGGGCTCGATGTTCGCGAATCCGTGGAGACAGAAGGCCAGAGCGACGATGATAATCATGGCAACGGACTTATGGAAAAGCTTCTTGTCGTGGATTGCGCCATCCTCGTCAAGCTCCATGACGGCAGCTTTCTTATCTTCGGTGACATGAAGGTTGCGACCATACATGACGTAGAAGATGGCGATGACAACAACCATGATTACGAGGATGACAGGGGCGTCGTAGGCCAGGAAGTCGAAGAAGCTGAATCCTGCGGCGGATCCGATCATGATGTTGGGGGGATCGCCGATCAGGGTAGCAGTGCCGCCGATGTTGGACGCAAGTATCTCAACCATGAAGAAGGGGATGGGGTTGATATCCAGCAAAAGGCGGCAGACGGTGTAGGTGACGGGTCCGATAAGAAGAACCGTGGTCACGTTGTCCAGCAAGGCGGAGCAAACGGCGGTGATGATGGCGAAAACCATCATGATCATCCAGGGATTGCCCTTCACGAGCTTCGCGGACTTGATGGCCATGTACTCGAAGATGCCGCAGGCCTTGATGATGCCAACGAACATCATCATGCCTACCAGAACGCCGAGCGTGCCGAAGTCGATGGACTCCATGCCTCCGTCGAATGTGACGATTCCCAAAAGTATCAGCACGACAGCGCCCGACAAGGCGGCAACCGTACGATGTATCTTCTCGGATACAACCAGGGCCATCACAACTACGAAGACAACAATTGAAATGATTTGTGCTGTAGTCATAACCTATTTCACTTCTCGAGGTTTACCAAGTAATTACAGAAGTATAGCCAAGCTCTTACCTAATTAAGGGCAAAACATTGTTAGGTGGGTTGGAAAAGTGAGTGATGGCATCGGTTGTAGGGCTAATTGAGCACGGGCTTTATGAGACGAAGCTATTTATATAGATAGGATCGGCCTGCTCTACGCCTGGATGGTGACGAGCCGCTACCCCCCCGGAAGCAGCGCAAGCAGGTGGTCTGGGCGTGCTGGGCGGGCTTCTTCGCCTGGTGCCTGATCATGTTCGCGATAATGGGCCTGAACGCGACGGGCGCCAACCCCTTCGCGGCGACGGGCGCCTCGTCGGCGGCCTCGTCCTCGGGCGGCGCGTTCTAGCGCCTCTAGCCCCCTTCCGGCCAGGCGAAACGCCGGAAACCGGCGCCCCGGGAAAATTTTTTAAAGTTTTCCTTGACTTGGCGCGGGCGGGCGAGTAGATTATTTGCTTGCGCGACGGAGACGAAGCGCAGGCGGCCCGACCGGCCGCGGCACCTTGAAAACCGGATACTGCGAATTCAAAAGAGA
>CAVBOO010000256.1:0-2044 GCA_963597045.1 bacterium
TCAATGGGAGACCTGGGGTTGGCTAGCGGTAAGCTCCCCATACCTCCGAAAGTGCCAAAAAATCAATGGCAATTCACCAATGAAAAACGACCGCCGCGGCGGTCGTTTTTCATTGGTGAAGGAGCGCGTGGATCATGCGCGCGGGGTGTAGCTCCAAGGGTAGAACTCGGAGAAGTCGAAACCTTCGGCGGAATCGTCATCAAAGCACTGAACCCTCTTGTCCAAGGCGACGTCAATGCCGCCCTCTTCTCGAGCGATCCGAGCAAGCGTTCTGTTGAGTCGGTGTTGGTAGAAAGCGCGCGAATAGTCCTCGAGCCATTCTCCTATGTTCTCGATGTGGTTCGCTTTGCCTGACTCGAACAGTGACATCATGATGCACAGACTGTCCATGTGCTCCTGGGACTGCTTGAAATTCGAGGCATTCCTCAGCACCGTCAATGGTCGGACCGCTCGTTCCACTGTGTTTGAATCCGGCGGCACCTCTGGGTCGGTCAAGAAGACTCGGAAGTTCTTTCGTCGGTTCATGTAGTAGACCACAGCCGCCGCAGCCTGAGACGCTTGGTTGGCGGATTCGTACGTGTCGGTTTTCGTTACCCTCGTCAGCGTCTTGGCAAGCTCGCTCATGATGACATCGATGTTGTCCATCAAGGGCTTGGCGTACTTCTGCCGGCTTTCCAGCACGCGAGCAAGATGCTGCTTTCTGGTTTCGCCTGGCTTCCTTTCCAGCGTAGCCTCGTTGCCGTAAATCTTGCTAAACGCTGTCAGCACGCTGCACAGCAGGAATGCGGGCGAACCAACCGCGAAGCGGGCTTTCGCCTTCGCGACAGCGGCATTCATCTCCTCTTCGTCAAAGAGAAGCTCGTTGATCTTCTTGATGTTGAGCGCATCCAAAATGACGCGACGAAGATGCGCACAGCAGTTCTGCAAAATCGGTCGACCATCGCCCTGACAAAAGGCGGCATAAGACGAGTAGCCGTCGGTTACCAAGACCTTGGCTTTTGTGTCCTTCAACGACTCGAAGATCTTCTCGCTGCTGCGGCTGCCGAGGTTCGTGAAGAGAATGCATCGCTGCTCAGCCGAAAACGTCGAGCACTGGACACCGATGTAGTCCTTCTTGCGTTTTTCATCCTCTTTAGGCGCCTCGCAGATGCCCTGTCCGTTGCTTTGCAATACAAGGAACGGTGTTTCGTCCATCAACAAGGTGTGCTGCCTATGCATCACCTTCGTCATGGCAACGAGCAACGGATTCAGGCTGTCGAGCGCCCAGTCGTGCAGATTGCGGCCGAGCGTGTCCTTGCCAAGTTGATCCTTCGGCCCGAACATGGCCGTCATGATTTTGTTCAAGGGTACGCCGAGGCAATAGAGACCGTGAACCGTGACAGCAGTAGATAGTCCCATCTGACGCCCTGGCTTGACAGGGACTTCATCGTTAGAGAAGCGGTCGAAGAACTTTCCACACGTATGACAATAACAATGCTGGGCATCGTTTTGAGCGATTTGATGCAAGTCGTTGAGTTTTGTCACCGCGGTGCGAATCAGCGCTTCACGGACAACTCCCTGATCGATGTGCTTATCTGCACCGCAACAAGGACATACGACTGGCCCCTCCGACAGATCGTAAGTCACCTTGTCGGTGGTCGCCTTCAGTTTTTGGCGGCCGATCGAGGGCTTGCGTTCATACTCCTTGCGCTCAGGATCGGCCGTCTTCGCGATGTTTGCCGCCGCGGCAAGGGCCGCATTGTCTGGCTGATCAGCCGCCGCTTGTATCGCAGCATCGTTGGACGCATTCAGCACCGGAGCCAAGTCGTTTTCGCGATTTTTGATGTCCCGAATGGTCTTGTTCTTTTCGGCATTGACTATATCTCCGTCGGAGGGCGTAGGAGTCGTGTCCGTTGTTTTGTCCTTGCCCGTCTTGCTGGACTTCCGACGATGGATTTTTTCGGATCCCTTTTTTAAGAGACGGGCAAATTTTCGGTACTGCGGCGTACGAATATAGGCAGCCTCCAGATCCTTGGCCACGTCCATCGCGAGATCAGTATCAGCT
>CAVBOO010000257.1:0-2024 GCA_963597045.1 bacterium
GTACGGGCTATCAGGAGGAGTTCTCCTTGGCACCTGTCGCCGCGCATCTTTCCAAGGTTTTGGGCAAGCCCGTTTCCTTCGCGAGCGACACCATAGGGGACTCCGCGCGCAACACCGTTGCCGCCTTGGGCGACGGCGACGTCTGCCTGCTCGAGAACCTTCGCTTCGACAAGCGCGAGAAGAAAAACGACCCCGAGTTCGCCCAGGCCCTGGCTTCTTTGGCCGAGCTCTATGTTAACGACGCCTTCGGCGCCGCGCATCGCGCTCACGCTTCCACGGCGGGTGTTGCGTCTTATTTGCCTGCATATGCCGGCGCTCTCATGACCAAGGAAGTCAGCACGCTTACCGGCATGCTTGATCAGCCCAAACGTCCCTTCGTTGCCATTTTGGGCGGCTCGAAGGTCTCCGACAAGATCAAGGTCATCGATGCTCTGCTTGATAAGGCCGACACCTTGATCATCGGCGGTGGCATGTGCTTCACCTTCCTGAAGGCTCAGGGCTACGAGGTTGGCACCTCGCTTATGGAAGAGGATTGGATCGAGCGTTCGGCTGCCACTTTGGAAAAGGCCAAGGAAAAGGGCGTCGATATCCTTTTGCCGACCGATGTCGTGTGCGCGGACAAGTTCGCCGACGACGCCAACAAGCTCACCTGCGGCGTCGACTCCATTCCCGCCGACATGATGGGCCTCGACATCGGACCTGAAACCACGAAGGCCTATGCAAGCGCGATCGCAGGCGCTGCCTCGGTGTTCTGGAACGGCCCCATGGGTGTTTTCGAGATGCCTTCGTACGAGGCCGGCACCAGGGGCGTTGCCTTGGCCGTTGCCGCCAACAAGCAGGCCGATACCATCATCGGCGGCGGCGATTCCGTTGCGGCCGTCAACAAGTTCGACCTCGCCGACCAGATGACCTTCATCTCTACCGGCGGCGGCGCATCCATGGAGCTTGTCCAGGGTGAGGCCCTCCCCGGCGTCGAGGCGCTTCGCTAGCTTCGCATTGATTGCTTGTACAACGGCCTGAAAGGGGCTTATCCATGATTTTCGGTAAAAAAGAAGAAGGTTCTCTTGGGGGCCGCCGCCCAATGATGGCGGGCAATTGGAAGATGAACAACACCATCCCCGAGGCCATCGCCTTGACCCAGCGTCTTTGCAATCACTACGTAGGCTCTTGGGACAAGGTCGACATTGTCCTGTGCGTCCCTGCCGTTGACCTGAAAAGCGTTTGGACGGTCATCGATTTCGACAAGACCGAGATCGACGTGGCTGCCCAGAATTGCCACTGGGAGCCTTCCGGTGCCTACACGGGCGAGATCTCGGTCGACATGATCAAGGAAGTTGGCTGCACCCATTGCATCGTCGGTCATTCCGAGCGCAGGGAGTACTTCTGCGAGACCGATGAGCAGGTGAACGCCAAGGTGAAGGCGCTTATCTCTGGCTGCCTGAAGCCCATTGTGTGCGTGGGGGAGTCCTTGAACGTTCGCGACAAGGGCCATCATCTTGATTTCGTCACTGCTCAGGTGCGCGCCGCCTTCGCCGGCCTTGATGCCGACGATATGGAAGGCGTGGTCGTGGCTTACGAGCCTATTTGGGCCATCGGCACCGGCCGCACCGCGACTCCCGAGCAAGCGCAGGAGGTTTGTGCGGCTGTTCGCGCTACGCTTGCCGATCTCTTTGGCGCCGAGGTGGCCGAGGCCACGCGTGTTCTTTACGGCGGTTCTATGAACGAGGGCAACGTCGAGCTTCTTCTTGCCCAGCCGGATATCGACGGCGGGCTTGTTGGGGGCGCGTCTTTGAAGGCGGACTCCTTCCGTCAGCTCATTGAAGCCGCATCCCGCTCCTAGCCATTGCGCCCTGTCGCCTAAGCGGTGGCAGGGCTTCTTCTCTTTTAAGAAAGGCATATGAAGATGTCGAGTTCATACACGCTTCCCGCTTGTTTGATAATCATGGATGGTTTCGGGCTGGCCGAGCCCGGTCCCGGTAACGCCATCAGCTTGGCAAAGACCCCTCATCTCGATTCTCTTTTCG
>CAVBOO010000258.1:0-2017 GCA_963597045.1 bacterium
ATTTAATCGAGTTCTTTAAAGCGCTGGTCTGATTGACATACAGGCTCTTGATTGAGTGCCTGGCGCTATGCTCTCAATCGTGAAAGCCCTGGTTTCCCGGCTTTGCTTCCTAGCTCTGAGAATTTTCGTTGTCGGCGATTATCCGTTTGTATGCTTCCAAAAGCTCGGGCATTGTTTTTTTCATGCTAACTGGCTTGAAGCTCTTTGCATCCACTATGCAATGCATGCTCGATCCGACAACGCGTGGTTTGGCTACAGAAGGATCTTCCCCCTCCAGAAAGACGCGATAGCTGTATTGCGTTCTTACCGGGCTTGTTTTGGTGACCGTTGTGTATACGACTACTTTATCTCCGTAACGGCATGGCAAGCCATACTCAACGTTGAAGCTTAGAACGGGCGCCATATAGCCTTGCTTTTCAATATCGGTATACGGAAAGCCAATTTCATCAAGCAAGTGAGCTCGAGCGATTTCGAACCAGGGCAAATAGTTGGCGTGATAGACAATCCCCATCGCATCGGTTTCCGAGTACCTAACTTCTATGCTTGTCTTGAATTCCAAGGCTAATCTCCCCTATTCATGGTTTACTGAAGTAAAAGTATAGCGAGCTGCTTTAGCATGCATTGCTTTTCTTATTTTTATTTGCTGGACAATCGAACACAGGCTCTTTAGTTGTCCTGTTTTCACGTGTGCGAAGTATGGATTATATGCATGAGCAAAATGAGTTAATGGAGGCGAACGAGCAAAGCTACACCTTTGTTAAGTCGCTCCCCTCTTTGCCTGCGCTTGTCCCTCCTGAGCCGATGGATAAGGGCAAATCTGAGAAAACGATGACGAATTATCTGTTGTCCCAACATCTGGGTTTTGATGAGCTTCCTTTCAATCCCGTTGACAGCTTGATCTTGTCGTCGCTTGTCTACCTTGATTTCGAGCTCGTGGATTTTGGGGACGTTAGCTCTTCTGAACCCGTGCCTGTCATCGATGTTTTGAGATTCTGCGATTTTGAACGTCTGATCGCCTTAAGCTGGCTGAAAAACAGCGATGAAGTTCCTTTGTTTTTAGACGCCTTTGCAAGAAACCGCAGATTTGCGAAGCTCGGTTGCTGCTTGTATGTGTCAGAGCAAAGCGACAATATCGACAAGCAGTTTGCTGCCGTAACCTTTTTAGCTCCTGACATGGGAGTTTATGTTGCTTTTCGAGGCACTGACGGATCAGTTGTCGGCTGGAAGGAGGATTTCGCTCTTTCCTACAAAGACGTTATTCCGTCTCAACGGAGCGCTGAGCGTTACCTATCAGGTGTGGCATCATGCTTTCCCCAGGCGAGCCCCTTGCGTATCGGAGGTCACTCCAAGGGCGGAAACCTGGCTGAATTTGCTAGCGCCACGGTTCATCCGGATGTGTTCGAGCGAATCTCGGATATCTACAATCATGATGGGCCCGCTTTCCTCAACGATCCGTCTCCTCGTTATTTATCGCCCGGTTACCAGGGGAAACTAGCTAAATTCGTCCCCGAATCAAGCATTTTCGGAATGATATTGGAGCACTCCGATAATCCCAAGATAGTGGCATCATGTGCGTCTTCGTTTTTCCAACATCGCCCTACTTCATGGTTGATTTCCGGAAACGATTTCAAGTACTGCGATGTTCAAAGCCAATCGGCACGGTTTTTCGATGAGGCCTT
This sequence comes from bacterium, assembly GCA_963597045.1. Classification (GTDB taxonomy): domain Bacteria; phylum Actinomycetota; class Coriobacteriia; order Coriobacteriales; family Eggerthellaceae; genus Anaerotardibacter. The sequence goes on from CAVBOO010000258.1 coordinate 1,680, forward strand.
GGATTCGTGGTTGAAGAGTTGCAGCTCAAGTCAGCGGGATGCTTTCTTGACGGCGATCTTCGAGCTTGTCGAGGATACTGACTGCACGAGTTGGAAGGAATTCCAGGCTCAGCTTCCCTCAAATCTGGCAAAAGTTCTGCGCAATACCCGCAACCTCGATGCGCAAACTAAGGATGCGATATTCGAAACGCTGAGCCATCTGACAAACGTGCTTAAAGGCATGACCTCTGAGCGCTTACGGGGATTTCTAGGTAAGTTTTTTGCTCGATAAGATGTTGTATCTTCCTTTAGGACAACCGCTAATCATTGCTTCACACGTGAAAGGAACCAATGGCTCA